>JAJFVI010000163.1 GCA_021371895.1 Eubacteriales bacterium
CAAAATCCAGATATAGCGGTTCTTCTCGGGGCTGATGTCCAGCTTATCCCGTACTTTTTGCGGTACGGCTACGGTCGTTTCCAGCAGGCAGCCCAACCGAAGGCAGGTGCGTATACTGGGCAGGTTGCCGGGATCGGTGGTGATGACCGCCGAACCCATGCCGAAGGTTTTCATCAGCGTCACGCACAGGCGGCAGGCCTTGCTGGCATAAGCGTGCCCGCGAAACGGCGGATCGATATGATACCCGATGTGCCCCAAGTAAAACTGCTCCGCGCTGTCCCCAATGCGCAGCGCGAGCTCCCCTACTGTTCGACCGCTATTGCATTCCACCACGTCGAAAACGAAGGTGTGCTCGCTGCCGATCACCCGGCTGTGGCCGGCGTACTCTCGCGGCCGAAGCGCGAGTTCCCCGTCCGTAAACATGGCTTCGCCGCGGCGGCCCATGCGGATGAATCCGCGTACCCAATCGTTTCTCATAATTCCTGCAGCGTGACTTTCGGCAGGAGTGCTGTAAAGTCGGAAACGGTCATCAGCTGTGTGCCGTCCGTCATCACACTCGCACAGCCCGCCGCGACGCCGTAACGCAGCGAATCCTCCAGCGATTCGCCTTTTTCCAGACCCATCAGCACGCCGCCCACCATCGCGTCGCCCGCGCCGACGGTGGAACGCGCCTCCACCTGAATCGCCGGTGCGAACAGCGTCCGCTGCCCGTCGGTATACATTGCGCCGTAACGACCCATGGAGACGATCACATTGCGCGCACCCTTGCCGATCAATTCCAGCGCCGCGTCGCGGATCGCGCGCAGCGTTTTCAGTTCCCTCCCCATCAGCCCTTCCAGTTCCGGCAGATTGGGCTTGATGAGATACGGTTTTTCTGTAAGCCCCAACAGCAGCGCGTCTCCCGCGGCGTCCAGCACACAATCCTTGCCGGGCAGTGCCGCCATGCAGCGCTGGTACATATCCTCGGCACAGCCGAGGGGCAAGCGACCGCTCAGCACCACATAACGGCTTGCCGCGGCTTCGTCCCGAAGCAGTTCCAAAAACTCCTCCTGCTGCTGTTCATCCATGCGCAGTCCCGGTTCGTTGAACTCCGTCACGCTGCCGGTGGCAAGGTCGCGAATCTTCAGGTTCGTGCGCGTTTTACCGGGCATCCGCAGGTAGCGGAAGCGCAGGTTTTCCCGGTGTACCAATTCCATCAATTCCTGCTCGTCCGCTTCACCCAGGCACCCCGCGCAATTGACGGACACCTGCAGGCGGTTCAGCACAATGGCGACGTTGAGGCCCTTCCCGCCAATATCGTAACGCACGTCATTAAGGCGGTTCACCTCACCCGTCAGCAGGCGTTCCACCGTAGCGGTCTTGTCAAAAGAGGGGTTCATGCACACTGTGGTAATCATGGCAAGCGCTCCTTCAATCCATTGCGGTTGGAATGAAAATAAGCTTACGGGGAATTGCGCGCGCTGTCAAGGGGGCAATTCGAAAGGAAAACGCCCTTCCCGCAATACGGGAAGGGCATAGGGGTAAGACGGGGAGAGGCTTATTCTTCCTCTTCGTCCTCATGCTTGGCATTGTCGATAATCTTCTGCGCCACGCTGGCGGGTACTTCCTCGTAGCGTTCAAACCGCATAACGAAGTAGCCGCGCGCCTGGGTCATGGAGCGCAGGTCGGTCGCGTATTTAAACATTTCGGCCAGCGGCGCTTCGGCTTCCAGCTTCTGCATTCCATCCGCCTGGTTCATGCCCATGATGCGGCCGCGGCGCTTGTTCATATCGCCCATAATGTCGCCCATGTATTCGTCGGGCACAAAGACTGCGACGTGCATAATCGGTTCCAGCAGCGTGGGGCCGGCGTCCAGGCAGCCCTTTTTAAACGCGATGCGCGCGGCGGTCTTAAAGGCCATTTCGGAGGAATCCACCGGATGATAGGAGCCGTCATACAGCTTGGCGTGCAGACCCACCATGGGATAACCCGCCAGAACGCCCTTGCCGATGTTCTCGCGCAAGCCTTTTTCCACCGAGGGAATATAGTTGCGCGGCACCACGCCGCCGACTACCGCGTCCTCGAACTCGAAATCAACGTTGGTATCGCTGGCGGGCGAGAACTCGATCCACACATCGCCAAACTGGCCGTGGCCGCCGGATTGTTTTTTATGACGGCCCTGTACCCGGACGGTTTTTTTGATGGTTTCACGGTACGGGATGCGCGGATCCTGTAAATCTGCCTTGGCGCCGAACTTGGAAGCCAGCTTGTTGCGGATAACATCCAGATGCAGTTCGCCCTGGCCGGAGAGCAAGGTTTCGCTTGTTTCCGCGTTCTTTTCCACATGGATGGAGGGATCTTCTTCCTGCAGGCGGGCCAGACCGCTGAATACCTTATCTTCCTCGCCCTGCTTGGTGGCGAAAATCGCCTTGCTGATGCAGGGGGCGGGAAAATCGATCTTCGGGTATACGATGGGGTTAGCCTGATCGCACAGCGTATCGCCGGTGCTGGTGTATTGGAGCTTCGCCAGAGCTCCCAAATCGCCTGCGTTGAGCTGTTGGGTGGAAATTTGCTTTTTGCCGCGCAGCACATAAAGGCCGGAAGCTTTCTCGCTCTTTTCCGTCGCGGCGTTGTAGATGGGGGTTGCGGGAGTGAGTGTGCCGCTCATAACTTTAAACAGAGACAGCTTGCCCACGAACGGATCGGCGATGGTTTTATACACGAGGGCAGAAAACGGCAGGTCCGCTTTGCAGGCGCGCTCGATCTCCCCGTTGTTCCTGGGGTCCACGCCCTTGTGTACGGCCCGCTTGGGGGAGGGAAGGAAATCCGCCATCACGTCCAATAGCTTAGCCACGCCCACGTCGGTCAGGGCCGAGCAGGGAATAACGGGTGAAATCATACCGGAGAACATGCCGGTTTTAAAGCCTTCCAAAATCTCCTCGTGGTCGAGTGTTTCGCCTTCCAGGTACTTCATCATCAAATCGTCGTCGGCAGCGGCGGAAGCCTCGGTGATTTCCTCCAGCGCTTTGGAGATCATCTCTTCCATGCCGCCGGGGATGGGGATTTCCCTGGAGGCCTTATCGGCGAAGGCATAGGCCTTGTTTTCCAGCACGTCCACAACACCTTTGAATTCGGTTCCGTTGCCAATGGGAAGCAGGATCGGCACAACGCTGCTGCCAAACTGGTCGCGAAGTTGATTGACCGTCTTTTGGAAATCAGCGTGGTCGCGATCCATTTGGTTGATGATAAACATTTTACCCACGTTGTTCTTCGTGGCGTATTGCCAGGCCTTCTCCGTACCGACGGCCACACCACCCACGGCGCTGACGAGGATCGCCGCGGTTTCCACCACGCGCAGCGGGCCCATCATTTCACCGATAAAATCAAAATAACCCGGCACGTCGATAATATTAAGCATCTTCTGCTTCCACTCAATCGGCGCACTGGCTGCGCTGATGGAGTTGCCTTACCTGCAATGGGACGAATACATGGACTGCGTGGCGAAGGGGTACGATGCCCTGGCGAGACGCGACTGGCATCGCTTGGAGGGCTGGGAGGCATGCAAGTACTTCAAGAAACAGTTCTGTGTGCCCCCGTTTACGGATTGGCAGTCGCTCGATGCGC
>JAJFVI010000165.1 GCA_021371895.1 Eubacteriales bacterium
AGGCAAGCAAGTTCACGGCAAAACCCTCGCCTGGTGCGGGGGTTTTGTTGTCGCATTATTCCGTGAAGGTTTTGTTGTTGCATTTTGCTGGCAAAATATGATAGTATTAGTTATACGTTATGCCGCTGCTTCGCATACGCCAAGCCCGCACGGAAAATATAAACGTAGTTTACGTAAATATTACACGGTCTTTACATGCGAAACGCCTTTAACAGTATGCTATGCAGAAGGCAAATAAGGCTGTTTACCGTTGCAAATGCAAAAAAAGAGGGAAAAACGGACTTCTCTATTGCGTAAATCGTATAAAAAGGTTACAATCAATGATGGTATTTTGGGTTTATGCAGCTTGCAAGGATGACCCGTAGGGCTTACGAACGTTGACCCCATACCGGCGCGGGTCGGAAACGGTTCGCGGCTGACTCCTTAGGAACAGGGGAATGTCTTGCCATGAAATCTACAATCGCAGCTATCGACTTTGGCACAAGCAAGATCGTCACGCTGGTAGCCGAAACCAGCGGTACCCAGCGATGCGATATTATCGGCGCTGGGATTGCCGCGTACGACGGCTTTCTGGACGGCGAATGGAATAATCCGTCGCTGCTCAACGAAGCGGTCGGAAAATCCATCGCCGAAGCGGAATTGCAGGCCAAGCGCAAGATCCGTGAGATGAACGTCGGCGTACCGGGCGAGTTTACGCGCGTATACGCGGTCGAAACTTCCGTGACCATCCAGGGCGCAGATCCGCGCGTTACGCCCCGCCACGTGGAAAAGATTTTCGCCAATGCCGACAAGCAGCTCTCACCCGTACGCGGCGTGGTGGTACATCGCAGCCCGGCGTGGTTTATGGTGGACGGCGGCAAAAAAACGCTGGAACCGGTGGGCATGAAGGGGACGGAGCTCAAGGCGCTGGTCTCCTTTGTGGTAGCGGATACCTTCTTCCTGGACGATGTCATGGCCAGGCTAAGGGATATGAACATCACGATCAGCGGGTTTTTCAGCAGCTCTACGGGCGAAGCGATGCTCTACCTTCTGGAGGAAGACAGGGATCGAACGGCCATCCTGATCGATATGGGCTACCTGTGTACCGACGTCATGGCCGTCGAGGGCGACGCCGTGATTTACCAAAAGACGCTTCCGATTGGCAGCGGACATATTTCTGCGGATCTGGCGGAAGGGCTTTCCATACCGCTGGCAGCCGCGGAGCAGATTAAGAGAGAATACGTATTCGGCATTTCTACCATCGCGCAAAGCTATTCCGTATCCAGCGGAGACGGCCTGAAGACCGATACCTTTACCCAGGAGCAGGTGGCGGAAGTGCTGGAACCCCGGGTGGATGAGATTGCCCAGATGATCAAGAATTGCATCGAGGAAAGCGGTATCAAGCTGGGGAACTGGTCAACGATTTACTTAACCGGTGGCGGCTTGAGCCTGAACCGCGGCGGCAGGGACTATCTGGCCAGCAAGCTGGATAAACCGGTTCGCGAAACCATCAAACGTACGATCAAGCTCTCCAGCCCGATCTATGCAAGCGCCATGGGGCTGATGGACCTGATCATCGACACCATCGAGACCCGCAACGTGCCAGCGAGCGGCGTCGCGGGCGGTATCAAGGAGTTCTTTAAAAACTTGCTTGGCAACTAACGCGCACCGAAGCCGGCGCGCAGAGATGCTAAGTCAGACTAGGGGGATGCACTGTGCTTGAATTTCAGATTGAAGACCAACAAAACTTCGCAGCCATCAAGGTCATCGGGTGTGGCGGTGCGGGCAACAATGCCGTCAATCGCATGGTGGACGCCGGGTTGAAAGGCGTTGAGTTTATCGCGATCAATACCGATCGGCAGGCTCTTTCCATGAGCAAGGCCACCATGACCATCCAGATCGGCGAGAAGCTCACCAAGGGTCTTGGCGCAGGCTCTGTACCCGACATCGGGCGCAGGGCCGCCGAGGAGAGCCGCGAGGAAATCGCGCAGGCGATCAAGGGCGCGGATCTGGTATTCGTCACCGCCGGTATGGGCGGCGGTACGGGCACAGGCGCAGCGCCGATCGTAGCGGAAATCGCGCGGGATCTGAATTGCCTGACCATCGCGGTAGTCACCAAGCCTTTCCAGTTTGAAGGTAAGCAGCGCATGAAGAACGCCGAAATGGGCGTGATCGACCTTAAACAGCGTGTGGATACGCTGGTCGTGATTCCCAATGACCGGCTGTTGCAGGTAGTCACCAAGGGAACGACGATGCTGGAAGCCTTCCGCATCGCCGATGACGTGCTCCGTCAGGGCATTCAAGGCATCAGCGATCTGATCGCTGTACCGGCGCTGATCAACCTGGATTTTGCGGATGTCCGTACCGTAATGGAGTCCGGCGGGTTGGCGCATATGGGCATCGGCATCGGCAAAGGTGAAAGCCGCATGGTGGACGCCGCCAAGAACGCCATTTCCAGCCCCCTGCTGGAAACCAACATCGATGGCGCACGCGCCGTACTCATCAACATCACCGGTGGCGAGGATATGAGCATTATCGATATTAACGAGGCCGCCAACCTCGTCATGCAGGCCGCCGACACCGAAGCCAACATCATATTCGGCGCGGGCATTGACCCGGATTTGGACGACGAAGTCCGCATCACGGTTATTGCGACCGGCTTTGAGAAGACACCCTTCCCGCCCAGGGATAAGGGGAAGGGCATGGGCGCGGATCGGGACTGGACGCGCGCCATGGGTGCTGTGAATACGCGGGGCGGTTATCAGCAAGCGCCGCTGGTGCATCAGGAGTACCCTGCTCCTTCTTACGACGATATGAGCTTTGATATGCCTTCCGATGAGGAACGCACCTCGGGTATGGGTGGGTATAACCCAAACCCGCGTAACATTCCCACGCCCGCGGCTATGCCGCCGATGATGCAACAGCCCGGTCAGAACCCGTATCAGGCCGGCGGCTACGGCGGATATCAGCAGAATTTTGGTCAACCCACGGGCGGTGAATATGCCCAGGGTATGCAGGGCTCCTACGGCGGTATGCAGCAGCAGCCCATTGCGCCGCAGATGGAATATGGGCAGAGCTATGCCGGCGGAATGAATCAACGGGGACCCCAGCAGGGTGGCAACCCGATAAACCAGCAAACGCCCTACTCTGGCAACCAGCCCGGTATGCCGGAGGCGCAGCAGCGCGCCCCAGGCGCGGTGGAACGTGACGATCTGGGCGTGCCCGCTTTCCTGCGCCGCTCAAAGAAGTAAAATCCACACACCGAAACGAAATCAGGATGCGCCCCCGCTTACTAAGCAATGCAAGCGGGGGCGCGTTCTTTGCGTTTGGACAAAAAAGGAACCGGACACCCTTGCGAGGTGTCCGGCTCAGGATGGATGAGTTTAATACATACCGCCCATGCCGCCGCCGCCGGAGGGCGCGGGGGGTTCGGGCGCGGGGATGTCGGTAACCAGGCTTTCGGTGGTCAGGATCAACGCGGCGATGCTCGCGGCGTTCTGCAACGCATAGCGGACAACCTTGGTCGGGTCGATGATGCCGCGCTCGATCATATCGACGTATTCACCCTTGAGCGCGTCGTAGCCGTAGCCGTTCTTATGGGCATTCTTCACGTTCTCCACGACCACGCTGCCATCGACGCCTGCGTTGATGGCAATCTGGCGCAGCGGCTCTTCCAGCGCGCGCAGGATGATCTGCACGCCGGTCTTGGCATCGCCGGCAAACTGGGACAACTCCGCCAGTACGTTAGGCAGGACGTTGATCAGCGCAATGCCGCCGCCGGGTACGATACCTTCCTCCACAGCCGCGCGGGTGGCCGCCAGCGCGTCCTCGATGCGCAGCTTGCGCTCCTTCATTTCCACTTCGGTAGCGGCGCCTACCTGGATCACCGCCACGCCGCCGGCGAGCTTGGCCAGCCGCTCCTGCAGCTTTTCGCGATCGTAATCGCTGGTGGTATCCTCAACCTGCTTGCGGATGCTCTTGATGCGGGCGTCGATGTCCTCTTTTTTCCCGGCACCTTCGACGATGGTGGTATTCTCCTTATCCACCTTCACCTGGCGGGCGGTACCAAGCATATCGATCTTGGCATCCTTGAGTTCCAGCCCGAGTTCTTCGGTAATTACCTGACCGCCGGTCAGCACGGCGATGTCGCGAAGCATTTCCTTGCGGCGGTCGCCAAAGCCGGGCGCTTTCACGGCCACGCAGGTAAACGTGCCGCGCAGCTTGTTGAGCACCAGCGTGGCCAAAGCTTCGCCGTCTACGTCTTCGGCGATGATGAGCATTTTCTTGCCGGACTGTACCACCTGCTCCAGCACCGGCAGGATCTCCTGGATGCTGCTGATCTTTTTATCGGTAATCAGAATCATGGGATTGTCAAGCACCGCTTCCATCTTGTCGGGATCGGTGACCATGTAGGCGCTGGCGTAACCGCGGTCGAACTGCATGCCTTCCACGATTGTCATTTCCGTCTTCATGGTCTTGCTTTCTTCTACGGTGATGACACCGTCCTTGCCGACGGTTTCCATTGCGTCGGAAATCAGCTTGCCGATCTCCTCGTCGCTGGCGGAAATGCTGGCAACCTGCGCGATGGCCTGCTTGCCGTTAATCGGCTGGCTTAAATTGCGCAGACCCTCTACGGCTGCGTTGACGGCGGCTTCCAGACCGCGCTTGAGCACCATGGGGTTGGCGCCTGCGGCCAGATTGCGAATGCCTTCACGCACAATCGCCTGCGCAAGCAGGGTAGCGGTGGTGGTGCCGTCGCCGGCGACGTCGTTGGTTTTAGTGGCGACTTCTTTCACAAGCTGAGCGCCCATATTTTCAAATGGGTCCTCCAGGTCGATCTCCTTGGCAATGGTTACGCCGTCGTTGGTGATCATCGGGGAGCCGTACTTCTTATCCAGCACCACATTGCGGCCTTTGGGGCCTAAAGTGATCTTAACGGTATCAGCCAGGGTATCGACGCCCTTTTGCAGCGCGCGGCGGGCTTCCTCGCCGTATTTAATTTGCTTTGCCATAACAGTGCTTCCTCCTTAAAAATGTGTTATTCGACCGTCGCCAGAATGTCACTCTGGCGAACGATGATGATATCCTGACCATCCAGTTTGACTTCGGTACCGGCATACTTGCTGTAAATCACCTTTTGGCCAGGCTTGACGTTCATCACAACTTCTTTTCCATCCACCATTCCACCGGGTCCGACGGCGATAACTTCCGCCATCTGCGGCTTCTCCTTTGAGGCGCTTGTGAGCAGAATGCCACTCTTGGTGGTCTCTTCCGCCTCGATGTTTTTGATAACGACACGGTCGCCTAACGGCTTAACGTTCATGATCGTTCCTCCCTATGTAATATAGAAATTTCGGTTTTGTTAGCACTCATCAATACCGAGTGCTAACAACGTTGTTAGTGTACGTCATTTTTAGCTATAAAGCAACAGCACCGGAAGCGCAAAAAGCGCTACTAGCGTGAAATAGTGCAAGAATACATCACAATACTCCATATATCTTGCATTATCTTGCATTAACGCTAATATACTATTGATTTTGCGGCTCTTGCCGACTAAACCGCTTCTCACTTTATGGTACAATGCAACCGACAGGAAAGGATGATATCTGTGCCTAAACCCGTGCCATGGAACGAGAAACTGATGCGATGGTACCGCCAAAACAAGCGCGCCCTGCCCTGGCGTGAAACAAGCGATCCCTATGCCATATGGGTGTCGGAGATCATGTTGCAGCAGACGCGTGTGGAGGCCGTTAAGGAGTATTACCGTCGATTTTTAGTGCGCTTTCCGGATGTGGCGACTCTGGCCACCGCACCGGAAGAGGATGTGCTCAAGCTTTGGGAAGGGCTTGGGTATTACAGCCGAGCGCGAAACCTGCGAAAGGCGGCACTCGTCGCGGTGGAACACTACGGCGGCCACTTACCCGGTTGTTACGAGGAACTCCTACGACTTCCAGGCATCGGGGAATACACCGCCGGAGCAATTGTGAGCATCGCTTACGGCGAGGCGAAGCCTGCCGTGGACGGCAATGTGAAGCGTGTGATTGCACGGCTGACGGGGGAGCGGGAGAGCATTGACAGGCCCGACGTGCAAAAACGGTTGTGGGGAAAAGTACGGGACGCCATTCCCAAAAGTGACCCGGGGAGCTTTAACCAGGCGCTGATGGAGCTGGGCGCGACGTTATGCACACCCCGTGCGCCAAAATGCGATGCCTGTCCACTGCAAGCGGATTGCGACGCGTATCGGGAAGGCGATATGGAAAGCTTACCCGTGCATGAGAAAAAGCGCCCCAGCCGGATAGTGGACGTAGCGGTATGCCTGCTGAACTGCGGAGGCAAGGTGTACCTGTTTCGCCGACGGGAACGCCTGCTGCATGGACTGTATGTTTTCTGGCTCGCCCAGGGCGTTACTGCCCCCGGCGCGATTGAGCGGCTGCTTGGCGAGGAGGGCATACACGTTACGTACCGCGGGGAACTGGGGGAAGCGACGCACGTTTTTACCCACCTCATATGGAAGATGAAACTTTTCCACTTTGCGCTGGAAGCCGTACCACCTGAGAACTGGCTAACGGAAAACCAGGCGGTGCTAGCGGATGCGCAGGCGTTGCACTCACTGCCGCTGCCTACGGCCATGAAGGCCGCCAAGGCTGCCGCGCTGGAGCTGATGGAGATCGGCGCTGTGGAGCATTGCGAAAATCGTGTTCTGCCGACTGTATAACGGAGGTGAGGGTGAATGGAAACGCAGGATTGGAGGAAAGATCGTATCGCTTCGGCACTGTCGGGAGAGAACCCGACTGTGATTATGCGAATGAAAAGCGGTTTCGCTGTTCTGGGAGACGACCAGTTTCTGCCGGGATATTGCGTATTGATCGCCTATCCCAAGTTAGACTCACTGGCGGAGTTGCCGCTGGCGAATCGCTCCCAATTCCTTGTGGATATGACGTTGATCGGCGATGCGGTTCTGGAAGCTTGCGGCGCGGCAAAGATGAACTACGCCGTGTTGATGAACAAGGATGATTTCCTGCACGCGCACATACAGGCGCGCTACGCCTGGGAAGCGGATGAATACCGCTTCGGCCCCGCGTGGAACTACCCTGAGGCCGTGCGCAAAGACCCGCGCAGCTCATACGCGACGCCGGAGAGCTTGGCGTTGCTTGCGAAAATCAGGATTGCGCTGGAAAAACGCCTGAACGGGATCGTCGGCGGGTATTGGGGAGCATGAAGCAGGCATAGCGAAACGCCCGCGATGTTTGTCGTGGGCATTTCGCAGTAGAACGTTATTCCTGTGAGGCGAGCGCATCCGCGCGCTGTGCGCGGGTCAGGCTTTTCAAGGCACTCTCGTAGCTGTGGTCGATCATCTGGAGCAGTACGTCGTCGGGCACGGTACCGTCCAGCGTAACGGTATTGTGGTGCGGCTGCTGCGACGGGGGGCAGTAATAGCCGCGGCGGACCGTGCCCGGATAGGCTTCACGCATGGCCAGCCCATATACGGGGTCGCACCGCAGGGTCACCCAGGCACGACTCGGATAGATCTCCGCGAAAATTCGCTTGCCGATACGCGCGCAAACGGGCTCGGCCCCGAAGGGATTGTTGAAGTACGCGCCGTGCTTGGCAAGGCAGTAATTGAAGATCGACTGTATATTCATAGCTTTACGTATTTACGCGCTGCGCCGCTTTCCACGGCTGCATGCGCCACAGCGCTGGCTACCGCGGGGCCGACGCGCTGGCCGAACGCTTCAGGGATCACGTAAGACGCGCTCAGCCGATCCTGCGTGACCAGCGAATCGATAGCCAGAGAGGCGGCCATTTTCATATCTTCGCTGCTTAAGCGGGCGCGCACGTCCAGCGCGCCGCGGAAAATGCCGGGGAACGCGAGCACGTTATTGATCTGGTTGTCAAAATCGCTGCGTCCGGTGCCCACTTCGGCCGCGCCTGCTGCGAGGGACTCGGCGGGCATAATCTCGGTCACGGAGTTGGACATAGAGAATAAAATGGGCTTGTTCGCCATGGTGCGCACCAGATCGTCCGTGTCCTTGGTTTTCAGGCAAAGGGGAATCGCGTCAACACCGTCGAATACCTTCATCAACATGCACTTCCTTCCATTACGGGCATTACCGCTACCAGGCCAATGTCGCAAAGCCCCAGCACGACGTTGCCGTGGGCAATGACCACCACCATGTTATGCGGCGCGTAAGCTCGAAACATTTTCGGGATCATCGCGGGTCACCAGGCATGGTTCCGCTAACCCCGGCGTATATGCAAGCGAATGATCCTCGCGGCTTTGGATGCGAACATGCGGGGTGATTTTCAGTTTACCCGGCCATTCGCAGTGTTTTAAAAGCTTCCGCCTTAATATCCATATCGCGGCGCTCCCGTTACCAAACTTTATGCTATTGTAGCATGTTTCGTTTCGGCACGCAACGCGTTACTGATTTAACGGACGTAAACGCTACGGATAGCGCTTTAAAGTTTGCAAAGCGGTAAGACTATGGTATAATCTCCGAGGTGCCTTACGAAGGATTGGGAGGGGTTTGTTATGAAAAAGCACACGTTCGTCCGCGAACCGATCGTGCTGGACGTAAACCATATGATGAGCGATATCGTTGGTTTTCAGTACGGTATCGACGCGGGTGAGGTGGACGCGATGGCGGATGCCGCCGCCGCCGCACAGGCAGCCGTGGCAAAAAACCGCGGCACGGGCTGGCTGGGCTGGATGGAACTGCCGTATAATCAGGATGAGATCGTTGCCAAAATAGAGAAGGTTGCCCAAAGCGTGCGCGAGCAATACGACGCTTTCGTGGTGCTGGGCATCGGCGGGAGCGCGCTGGGCCCTATCGCCGTGCAGCAGGCGCTCAACCATCAGCGCTGGAACGATCTACCTAAAGAAAAACGCGGCGGCCCGAAGTTTTACGTGGAGGACAACGTCGATCCCGAGCGCATGGCTTCGCTTCTGGACGTGATCGATGTGACGCGCACCTGCTTTAACATCATCACCAAAAGCGGCGCGACGGCCGAAACCATGAGCCAGTACCTGATCATTTCGGAACTGCTGAAAAAGGCAGTCGGCGAAGGCTGGCAAAGACACATCATCGCCACGACCGACCACGAGAAGGGCAACCTGATCAAGCTGGCTTGGGAGGAAGGCTTTGAGACGTTCTATATCCCCGACGGGGTTGGTGGGCGCTTCAGCGAACTTACGCCTGTGGGGCTTTTACCCGCAGCCGTGTGCGGCGTGGATATCCGCGCCATGCTGGAGGGCGCGGCGGCGATGGACACGCGCCTGCAAAGCGGCGATGTGTGGCAAAACCCGGCCTTGCTGGAAGCATGCCTGCAATACATCGCCATGGAAGAGCGGCACATGAACGTGCAGGTGGTGATGCCTTACGCCGACAGCCTCAAGTATATGGCGGACTGGTTTTGCCAGCTTTGGGCGGAGAGCCTGGGCAAGAACGTGACGCGCAAGGGCATGGCCGTCAACTGCGGGCAGACGCCCACCAAGGCGCTGGGCGTGACCGACCAGCACAGCCAACTGCAGCTTTACACCGAAGGCCCATACGACAAGGTAATCACCTTTCTGAAAGTCGGGACATTCCGCGACGAGGTGACGATCGCCGATGGCTGCGAGCAATTCGCCGACGTGCATTTTTTAAGCGGAAAGACGCTCAACCAGCTGATCGACGCGGAATTGCGCGGAACGGAATACGCGCTGTACAGCGCTGGGCGCATGAGCCAGACGATTACGCTGACGGAAGTCAACGCCTATACCTTGGGACAGTTGATTTACTTTTTTGAAATAGTCACCGCCTACGCGGGCGAGCTGCTGGACGTGGACGCTTTCAACCAACCGGGCGTGGAGAGCAGCAAGCTGGCCAGTTACGCGGTGCTGGGTAATACGAGTGAGAAGTACCAAAGGAAGGCCGCCGAAATGAAGGGTCGCCCGGAGCCACTAAAGAAATATACACTCTGATATCCTCTTCCGATCAGGCGCGGGCCCCGAAGCCCGCGCCTTTCCTGACGTCTTCAGGGCGGGACGCCGCGCCGTGAACAACGCTCCGCTTGCATCCGCTGGCGATTTCCTGTACAATACATTCGGTTCATCATAATAAACAGGCGGGGGGGCGGCCGATATGAAAAAGATGCGGTTCTCGGCGCTTTGGATGTCCTATGCTGGTGTGCTGATCGCTCTACAGATCGTTTTGGGCAATTTGGTACAGATTGCTTTTGTAGAAAAGCAGATGAATCTCGGCTTCTTACCCATCGCCGTGGCAGGGTAC
>JAJFVI010000170.1 GCA_021371895.1 Eubacteriales bacterium
GCCACCGTCCGCAATCAATTCCGCGATGCGGCATTCCCGCCATGCGTCCTGATTGCGGCCAATCACCACCGTGTTCTGGTTTTGCCACAGGTACAGGATGCATTCCCCGCTTTTTGCGCCTGCAAGCAGGGTTGATTCCACCGCGAGGTTATGGGCGGGATCCAGCGATGATTCTTGCAGGACGAGGCATTTTGTGATCATAACGCTCCTGCCTTAATAGTATTTGTTATCGTGGAACACATCCACGGCAGCCTGAAAGCTTGCCAAATCCACGTTGGAAGATACGGAGTGGTCGGTGCCGAAAATGTAGCGCGCACCTTCTGATTTCATCAGATCGAGTATCTTTTGCGTTTCACGTCGGATCAGGGGCAAGTCGCCTGTTTCCAGCAGCATCTCGTTCATACCGCCCATAAACACGAAATTGTTTTTATACTGCTTCACAAACGCTTCCAGATCGCAGCCTGCCTTGGCTTCCATAGGGTTGAGCAGCTGAAAGCCGATATCCGCAATATAGGGGAGCAAGGTTGTTACGCAGCCGCAGGAATGGAGCATGGCGTAGATGTGGCGGTCTTTCAGGAACTGCACAATCTCGCGGTAATAGGGGAAGATGATCTCATCATAGGTCTTTGGGGAGCAAAACGGCGTGTTTTTATAGGCCAGATCCTCCAAAAGCAGCACGCCGTCCGGCACGCCCACGTTGTCAAACACATAGGCCATATACTGTTTATAAAAGTCTGTATAGGTGCGGCAAAAATCGTGCATCCATTCCGGCTCCAACAGCATGGACTCGTACAGGCACACATCGCCAAGCGAGGAGCGCAGCGATTCCCACACAAACATAGTGCTGAAGTAGATAAACTGTCCCTCTGCGCGACGCTTGTTAAATTTCTCCTTCATGACGGCCGTTTTCACACGGGCGGGGTCAAACGTGAGCAGCAGGGGTTTGTACACCTCGTGCCACTTTTCGGGCGTTGTCATATCAAAGCTGATATGCTCCGGGCACACACTGCGCTTTTTATATTGGCGGAACCGCGCGCCCGCGCCGTTTTCCACGGTATAGGTGTTCTCATCCTCGGTGATTAGTTCGTTGCGTCCCCGAAAGGGGTACACATCCCAATAGTAGCCGCACTTGACCAGATCCATCTGAAAGTAATCAATCGCATCGACCGGGAACGCGTCAACCCCGAATTCCGCAAACGCGCGATCGCCGCTGTAATCATCCACGTAAGGCGTTTGGGTGGTAGGGTAGCCCTGTTTTGTCCATTGCAGAAGTGTTTCCGCCCATGGCACGTCGCGAAGACCCATACGTGTAAAATCTTTCCCCTCGAACAGCGCTGTGATCACCTTCCTCGAGTCCGTTGGCATAAGACTTCCCCTCCCCTTTAGTATACGTTTTTACCGGTGCCTCGCGTTTGAATGATCGTCAATATACCGGATGTTATGCCTCTTGTCAAACTGTCAAAATAAAACGGAACGCCTTAAAAACCGGCGTGGATTCCCTTGCCGCAGAATAACGTAATCGCTTATGCAAAAGTCGCGAAGATAGGCTGATTGCAGCCCATGCGCCCCCCTGCCGCGGGTGACGACCGGGTGCCGGAACAACCATTTCCGGCCCGCCTGTGGACTAGCGGCAGCAGGTGGGGGATGGGTCTGCTGCCGCTAGCCGGGTCGGATATCAATCTTTGAGCAGCTCGCGCGCGTTCCTGAGGATTTCGTCGGTCGTCAGGCCATACATCTTGACCAAATCCTCCAGGTCGCCGCTCCAGCCGTATTGATCGCGCACACCTACCAATCGCATGGGAACGGGACATTTTTCACAAAGGCATTCGGCGACTGCGCTGCCTACACCGCCAAAGATATTGTGGTTTTCACAGGTGACGACCCGGCCGGTTTTTTTCGCCGTGGCGACGAGCGTTTCCGCATCCACGGGCTTTATGGCTGTCATGTTCACGACCTCCGCGCTGACGCCTTCCCGGCTCAGGATATCAGCGGCTTCCAGTGCGCGCGCAACCATCATGCCGCTGGCGACCAGCGATATGTCGCTGCCTTCGCGCAGCACCGAAGATCGATCCAGCGCGAACTTGTGCCCCGCCGGCACCACAGGCACATCATACTTGGGGATGTCACCGCGGATCATGCGGATGTATACCGGCCCCACATAAGCCATGGCCTGTTCAATAGCCTGCTGCAACTCCGAAGGGTCGGCGCACTCTACCACGCGGATATTGGGTGTGGAGCGTATGATGGCGATATCGTTCATGCATTGGTGCGTGGCGCCCGTGTTGGGTGTGCTGATGCCCGTGTAGCAGCCGATCAGCTTGACATTGGCGTTGGCATAGCCGATTTGCACATAGAGTTGGTCGCACGCCCGGTGGGAAAGGAAGCAGGAAAACAAGGGAACCACCGGGAGCATACCGCTGCGGGAGAGCGCGAACGCGAAGGAGAGCGCTGCCTGTTCGGCAATCCCCATGGTAACATAGCGGTCGGGGTAGGTATCGCGGAAGTCCAACACATTGGTCGCCGTACCAGTTTCCGCGTCCACAACGACCATGTTGGGATAGCGCTCGCCCATGGCGAGGAGCGAATCGGCCAGGGCGCTGCGAAAGCCCTTCAGGGATACGCCATACATCATTTTCGGACTCATAAGCCAAGCTCCTTCATGCAACGCTGATAACTCTCATCGTTCAAATGCCCCGCGTGCCAGTGGATCGCATCCTGCTCCATAAAAGAGATACCTGCGCCTTTTTTGGTATCGCAGATGATCACACGCGGTTGCCCGGGAGCGGTTGCAGGGTTTTTCGCCAGTTCGATGGCACGGCGCAGAGCGGTCACATCGTGGCCATTCACCCGCTGCGTATGCCAGCGATAAGCGCGCCAACGATCCTCAAAGGGCTCCAAATCCATGACCTGCGCCGTGGTGGAGGAGATGATATATTTGTTGTAATCCACCAGAGCGATCAGATTGTCCAGCTTGAGCTGAGCGCCAAGGGCTGCGCCTTCCCACGTTTGCCCCTCGGTGCATTCGCCGTCTCCCAGGAGCACGTATACGCGCCTGTCCGTTTGCCCAGCATGACGGGCCGCCCACGCGTACCCCGCGCCGTTGGAAAGCCCCATGCCCAGTGAGCCGGTCGGGGCTTCCACTCCGGGAAGGCAGGGGCTGCAATGCTCCTGCAAAATACCGCCCGCGCGGTTAAACTCGTTCCAGAGCATTTCCCGACCGAAATAGCCTCGCCATGCCATTGCGGCATAGAGCACTGCCGAGCAATGCCCCTTGGACATCACAAAGATGTCGCGCAGCGGCCATTCCGGCTCTTCCGGGCGCAGGTTCAAAAAACAGCCATAGAGGATGGCGATGATTTCCGCGCTGGAAAGCTCCCCACCCACATGGCTGGACTTGGTG
>JAJFVI010000180.1 GCA_021371895.1 Eubacteriales bacterium
ATGCCCGCGACCTCCCGAAGCTCTGAAGCCACAAAACGCGACGAGGAGATCACCTTGAAGCGCTTTCCCCGCGCGCGCAGCAGGCGCAGCGCGCGGTCGAAATCCCCGTCGCCGCTCACCAGAACGGCGATATCGTAGTTATCAATGGTGTTAAACATGTCCAGTACGATTTCGATATCAAGGTTGGCCTTCTGCTTGCTTTCACCGGTCAGCGGATCGTGGATGGTTTTGATGGGTTTGGTGATCAGCGCATAACCGATGTAGGTCAGCGCGTTTAAGTAGCCCATCTGCTCGGGTACGGGCAAGGCGTCCTTGCCGATGTAGTAATACGCGTCCACGACTTCGCCGAAGCGGTTACAATATTCCAGGAGCTTTTTCGCATCGACGAACCAGTTGAGGTCGTTCTTCTGCATGTAGAAAAAGTTGGCGCCGTCAATAAAAACTGCTACACGCGGCATCATGGGCATACCTCCTTCGTTCTTGGCTGGCGGTGAAACCTGCTGCAGGGACGGGACATAAAGGCGATTGCGTGGCCTTACCGTGATCAGGCGCCGGTTTTCATGGCGGCGCGCGGTGTAACGAACCGTACGCCGAAACGGAACAGCAGGAGGCCTGCGATGATGAGCGCACCGCCCAAAACCGTGGGGAACTCCACCGGTTCGCCGGCGAACCACAGGCCCATCAGCGTGGTTAAAAACGGGGTTATAAACATGTAGTTGCTCACGGAGGAGGTGTTTTGGGCCAGCAAAAGCGCTTTAGACCACGCGTAATAGGCGACGGCGCTGGAGAAAACCCCCAGAATCAGCACGTAGAGGATTTGTACGGGCGGCGCGGCGGCAAGCTCTTTTGTGGCGCCCGGCAGAAAGACGCACAGCATCAGCGTGCCCATAAAGATACTGATCGACGTGGCTTGCAACGCCGAATAGGTGCGGGTCAGCCGCCGCTGCAGAAGGTTATAGATGCTTACCAGCAGCGCTGAAGCGAACATATACAACAGCCCGCTGCCGACAGTGAACCCGCCTCGCAGTACCGTAAGTACAACCACGCCCGCGAATGATACCCCGATGGCTGCGTACTGCACGGCTTTCAGCTTTTCGCGGTAGGCGACGCGCGCCAGCAGCGCCGTCAGGATCGGGGTGGTGGCGATAATCACGCTGCCCGTGGAAGCTGATACGCTGCGGCTGCCCAGGTTGAATACCACCATATACAGCCCGAAACCCGCCGCGCCGGAGAGCAGAAACCAGGGCACATCCCGAAGCGCGGGCGGACGCATGCGCGTAACCAGCGCAACGACGAGCAGCACGGCGGAGGCCACCAGATAACGCAGTACGCCCAGTGAATACGCGCTGAAATACTGTAACGTCAGCCGGGTGAACACGAACGCCATCGACCAGAAAAGGATGGTGACGGCCGCGTAGGGGTGATAGCTTCGGGGCCATTTCACCGGGCAAATCCTTCTTTCGGGCGGCTGCGCTTGTGCGAGCCGGGGTAGATTTAAGTGAATTGTGAAAGCAGTATAGCACGAATTGGGGCGTACAGGCAAGCGTTTTAACCCCGGAAAGGACTTCGGGCAGGCATCTCACCCCGCCGGAAACGCAACTTGCCCCACGTGTCTTGCACACCGCAGTTTGGCGATGTATGCTGTGTAATGGAAGGGAGGCTGCCGGCATGAAGGTCACGCTCAGGCGGGAACCTGGAGCGGAAAAAGAGATCGTCGTCCGTTACGATGTGATGGATGATGAGGTACACGCGTTACTGGAGCTGCTGAGCCTCCGGGAGAAGCGGCTGGCCGTGGATGACGGCGGCGCGCTGCGCCTGCTGGACCCCCCGGAGATCCTCTACTGCGAAAGTGTGGATGACCATACCTACGCCTATACGGCTTCGGGTGTTTTCGGCGTGGGGCAAACGCTGTCGGCCATTGCGGAGGCGTTTACACAACTGGGATTCCTGCGCTGTTCCAAAAGCATGGCGGTCAACCTGCACGCCATCGAAGCGCTGAAAAGCGGCGATAACGGCCGCATCTTCGCCACACTGGCCAACGGCGAGCACATCTTGGTCTCCCGCAGATACGCCAAGGCGCTGCGCGACCGGTTGAAGGGGGAATAACGGGTATGAAATGGTTTCGCAAGCTGTATGTATGGTCGATGAACATTAAGCTGTATATGGCGTTCTATTTCTTCATAATCGCTTTTGCGATGGGTATTGTGGAACTGATTTCGGGCGGAGACAGCCTGAAGCTGCTCACGCTGCTGGAAATGGCGCTGGCCTGCACCGTAATCGGCCTGATGCAAATCGTGTTGCTCAACGACAGCGTGGATTATTCCAAAGGCATAGTCTTTGGGCGGTCTGTGGCATGGGTTGCCCTGTCCACCGGCGCTACGGTGGGGGTGGCGCTGCTGTTCGGCTGGTTTACCGGGTATCCTGCGTGGAGCCTGCCGGCATTCGCCGCGTTTCTGCTGATCTCGCTCACGCTGACGCTGCTGGGTCTGAAATTCGAGCAGGAAGCGGACACCGTGTACCTCAACGAGAATTTGCGCAAGTTTAAGCAGAAGCAATAAGCGTGCCGGGTTTCCCGTATCAGCCGGCAGGGAAACGTCTCCTTTACGCGAAACAACAGGGAGAACACCGCTACGGCGATAAGCGAACCGGCGGGAGAAGGAATGGCCATGAAAGCGATCATCAACGGCAGAGTATTGATTGACGGGCAGTTTACACAGGGGCAGGCGCTGCTTTTTAAGGAGCGGATCGTTGGTCTGAGCGGCATAGTGCCGGAAGGCGTGGAGAGGATCGACGCAAACGGCGGCGTTGTTGCGCCGGGGTTGATCGATGTGCATTGCCACGGCTTCGGCGGCCGGGAGGCGGGGGAAACGAATGCGCAGGAGCTGGCGGCCATGAGCTGTCAGCTCGTTTCCCACGGGGTGACGGCATGGCTGCCCACGGTCAGCTGCCAAAAATGGGAGCAGTACCCGTGGGCTTTCGGGCAGATTCGCGAGGCAATGCGCCTCACGGCCGCGCCCGGCTTCCGGGGCGCGCGCATTCTGGGCATCCATGCGGAGGGGCCGTACCTGAGCCCCCTAAAGCACGGCGCGCAGAACCCCGCCGATATTCTGCCGCCCGACTGGGCGCGGTTTGCGCCGTTAATGGATTGCGTGCGGCTGGTGACCGTCGCGCCGGAGGCGGAAAGCGCGCTTGCGCTGATTTATAGGCTGGCTGGCGCGGGTGTTACGGTTTCCATCGGGCACACGAGCGCCACCTATGCGCAGGCTGTGGCCGGCATTGAGGCCGGGGCAACACACGCGACGCACCTTTTTAACGCCATGCCGGAAATGCTGCACCGCGAGCCCGGCGCCGCCGGCGCGCTGCTGACCGACGGGCGCGTGTATTGCGAGCTGATCGCCGACGGTTTTCACGTCCACCCGGCCCTGCTTACGCTTGCGGCGCGGTTGAAGGGCGATAAACTGGTGCTGATTACCGATTCCATCCGCTTCACCGGCCTGCCGGACGGCGAATATACCCTCGGCGGACAGAGTGCGACCGTGCGGGGTGTGGAATGCCGTTTGGCGGACGGCACCATCGCAGGCAGTACCCTTACGCTGGATCGCGCCGTACAAAATGGCGTGGCGTTGGGTGGCATGACGCCTGCGCAGGCGCTGGCCGCCGCATCGGTATACGCCGCCGCCTCCATCGGGGAAACGAAACGCGGGGCGCTGCGCCCCGGTATGGAAGCCGATATCGTCGTTTTCAATGCCGAACTGTGCCCGGTGCGCACTTTCGTGGGCGGCGCGGAGGTCTGGCGGGCGTAAGGCCCGGCGTGCCTTGCGGACGTATAGTCGATTGATTTCACCCTGGACGCGGCGCGCGCGGCGTACCCGCGCCCTTTCGGTGCCCGCGGAGCATACGTTTTCTCCCGGTTTCGTACGGGCGGCCAAACCGGCGTCCCGAGGTTCCCGGCCTGTACGAAAAGGCGAAAAGGCTTGCCTTTTACGAGCTTTTCAGCTATTATGAAATATGGGTGGCGTATAAAACCACTACGCACAGAAGGAATGATGATGATGGGCGACTATATTCTCAGCTGCTGCTCCACGGCCGATTTAACAGCGGAGCATTTTCGGGAAAGGGATATCCACTACATCTGCTTCCATTATAACATCAATGGCGTCCAACTGCCGGACGACCTTGGCCAAAGCATGCCTTTTGATACTTTTTACCGTAAGATGGCCGAAGGTGCGGAAACGAGCACCTCGCAAGTCAACTCCGACGAGTTTGAGGCCTATTTCATCCCGTTTCTGGAGGCGGGAAAGGACATTGTACACGTTACGCTTTCCTCCGGCATTTCAGGAGTCATCAACTCCGCGATTATCGCCAAAGAAAGTCTGGAAGCACGTTTTCCCGAACGTAAAATCTACATTGTGGATTCGCTGGGCGCTTCTTCGGGCTACGGGCTGCTGATGGATAAGCTGGCCGACCTGCGCGACGGGGGCATGAGCGTCGGTGCTCTGTACGACTGGACGCAGGCGCCTTAGCTGGAACTGCATCTTTGGTTATTGTCCACGGTTTTAAGCATATACATCAAGGGTGGCCGCATTTGGAAAACCGCGGGGATGTTCGGCAAGCTGCTAAGCATCTGCCCCCTCCTCAACATGGACGCGCAGGGGCGGCTGACAGCGCGCGCGAAGGTGCGCACCAAGCACAAGGTTATTAAAGAGATTGTCAACCGCATGGTGGAGCACGCCGTGGACGGCGTGGATTATACCGGCAAGTGTTATATTTCCCAGTCCGCCTGCCTGGAAGATGCTAAAGCGGTCGCGGCGCTGGTGGAGGCGAATTTCCCCAAGCTCAACGGCAAGGTGGAGATCAACCACATCGGCACCACCATCGGCAGCCATACCGGGCCGGGTACTCTGGCGCTGTTCTTTTGGGGCGAAAAACGGGAATAGCGCCGGATAGGTCGGGAGTAAATACACATCGCACAAGACGATCATGGAGAAAAGATCATACAGCAACGCCCCGGGCATTTGCCCGGGGTGCTGCTGTATGTGCGATTGGGGGAAGCCTGTTGTGCTGCTTACTTGGTTAGCGTCGGCCACTTGGCCTTGGCCCAGTTGTAGGCCGCTAAGACATTGGCCTGGTGCTGGGTGTCAACGATCTCTGTGCCATGCGTTTTACTGTTCAAAAAGTGGATGCACATCATGCCGTAGTAGTTGTTGCTGTCGGCATAACCGCATACGCTGCTGGTGCCATTGTAACCGTGCGGCCAGCCATAAATACTTACCGCGTACACATGACCGTTGTAATTCAGCAACGCCGGTCTGCGATCCCAGGCACCGCTATTCCATGTTTTCGTCGTCCACGCACCGTGAAAATCGGGCCATGTGTAAGTGGAGTTGTTGTTGGATTCGTCGGCGATTATCTGTTTGAGTTGCGAACTAGACGGGTGACTACTGTTGTAGGGGAACCCGATGATGTCGCACATCGTCTTGGTATCGGCTGCGGTCAGCGGTACACAGTCGGCGTGATCCGCACCTGCCCAGCGTTTGACCTTAAACACCAGTTGCGTCCCAATATCCATCACGGTGGCGGTAGCACTCTTGGGGAACAGGCTTCCGCCATCGTCACCGAAATTCCATGACGGCTTAGTGATATCGATGATCGTACCGAAATCGGTATTGCTTGTGCCGGTGAGCGCCGCAATCGCCTTGGGGTAGAGCACCGCTGCGGTCTCCGGCCCCACGGAACCATCGACAGTCAGGCTGTATTTACGCTGGAAGTTGCGTACCCCGCTTGTGGTGCCGCTGCCGAAGTTGCCGTCCAACGCGCCGGTGTAGTAGCCCAGAAGGGTCAGCGCGTACTGGAGGCTATGTACGTTGATGTCCCCGGTTTGCCCCAGATCTTCCTTAAGTTTGGTAATATATCCCAGGGGCCATAGCGTCCCGGTGATATAGGTGGTCAGCTCGGCGGAGGTCATAATGTCGCCGCTTACATCGGAATATACGCAGTTATACTTATTATTATTGTAGTACAGGCTGCAGTAGACCACGGTGTTCTTGGTATAGGTTTCGGTACTCACCATTTGCAGCACTGTGTCGACCCCTACCGTTACCGCGCCGGTCGTGCTCGTTTCTTCGCTGGTGAAGAGCGTTACGTCTTTGCCGAGCTGAACGTAGACTTTGGTTGTGGAGGGCGTTATGCCGCCGCCGGCGTCGTAGCTTACGCTGGCGCAGTCCCCGCGCACGTACCCCTTAAGTCCGCTGGAGGTTCTGATATAGTACCACGTATAGCCGCCCGCCGTAGTCGGTGCGGCCAGCAGCGTAACTTTGCTGCCCTTGCTTAAAACATAGCCGGATTTGCTGCCGTTGGGGCTGGTGCGCACGCGTGTGTTGGCCGCGGTGATGGTCACGGTGCCAATGCCCGTGGTCGTCGTGTCGGTGCTTGTGCCGGTAACGCGGACATAGGTGCCCATCAGCCAGCCGCTGAGGTTGCTGTAGGTAACGTAATACCAGGTGACGCCGCCGGAAGTCGCGGTTTTAGTGTAGGCCAGCGTGGTGCCGCTGGGCACGACGGAAAGGCGAGCACCCTTGGTGGAGGAAGAATTGCGCAGATTCACGTTGGCGGTCGTGGCCAGCGTGCCGATGGTCGTGGATGTGGAGGAAGAACCGCTGCTGCTGATGGTGACGTAGGTGCCCATCAGCCAGCCGTAGGTATTGGCGTAAATCACGTAATACCACGTTGCCCCGCCCGAAACGGCGGTCTTGGTATAGGACAGGCTGGTTTTCGCCGGCACGATGGCCAGGCGTGCGCTATCGGTGGAATAGGACTTGCGCAAGTTAAGGCTAAGAGTGGTTTTCAGAATGCCGCTGGAGGACGTGGTGCCGGAGGAACTGGTGCCGCTATAGGCGGCCAGCGCCAGAGGATAGAGCACCTTTAGCGTCAGTGGGCCGGCGTTTCCGTCCACCGTCAGCGAATTGGCGCTCTGGAACGATTTAACGGCCGTCTGGGTTTTCTCGCCGTATTCGCCGTCCAGTGCGACGGAATAGTAGTTGAGCGTTGATAACGCCATTTGCAGTGCGTATACCTGCACATTGCCCAGAAGACTGTCTGCTTTTTTCAGGCTGGGGTAGGTCGCAGGCGCCCACAGCGTGCCGGTAACGTAGGTGGAAACATCCGACGTGCTCATAATGGCTCCGCTGACGTCGGCCCACACCACGTTATACCGCTTGTTGTTGAAATACAGGCATCCGTATTCGGTGGATGTGGTGCCGTCGGTGACGGTATAGGTATCCGTGGAAACCAGCATCAATACCGTTCCGCTGGAAACGCTCACCGTGCCGGAAGATGGCTTGGTTGTTTCGGTGAAAACTTCAATGGCGCTGGTAGGCTTTACAAAGCTCTTGACGGCTGAATCTACGACGGACGATGGTATGCTGCCGACGGAGGCCGCCAAAGCGATAGGGCCCATTGTAAAAACGATGCAGATCGCCATCAGAAGCGAAATGCTTTTACGAAGGCTGCTCCGCGCGCTGTTCGGTTTGAACGCCATGGCTGTATCTCTCCCTTTCCGCGTAAGATTCGATAGGACTTCTTATACTTAACGTTTCTAATCTCTTCAAACATCCCTATGCTATTACAATTATATTACATTGTCAAGTAAATTGCCGGATTCCTTTCATTCAGGGCTTCCCGTGCGTTTATAACCTTCCCGTTTTCTCCCTGCCGTTGCCCGGAATACCCGCTTTTTTTACGAGCGGAGGATGAGGAAACCGGAGCGGGTTCAGCAAAATGGCGGGGGCTCTGGAAGCGCTTCCACGGCAGCAATCAACATTTCTACGTTCGCATCCGGCGTCGTGGCGCCCGTACAGACACGTACGGCGGTATGCCCGTCGTCCGCGCTTGCCCAGAATGCAAAATTGAAACGTTTGTTCAACGTTTGTAAATCTCCGTTGGGAAGCACGGGGAAAATCTGGTTGGTCACGGTATCGCACAGCATCGCAACGCCGCGCGAGA
>JAJFVI010000185.1 GCA_021371895.1 Eubacteriales bacterium
GTGGAGCGCTGCAAAGAGCGCGACATGACCTACGCGGCGCCGCTGAAAGTTTTCGCCCGTTTGAAGAACCGGGAGACGGGTGAGATCAAGGAAAGCGACGTCTTTATGGGCGACTTCCCCCTCATGACCGAGCATGGGACCTTTATCATCAACGGCGCGGAGCGCGTTATCGTCAGCCAGCTGGTGCGCTCCCCCGGCGTGTATTACGACGACACGATTGATAAAGCCGGAAAACATCTTTTCTCTACGACCGTCATCCCCAACCGCGGCGCGTGGCTGGAATACGAGACCGATTCCAACGACGTGCTCTGGGTGCGTATCGACCGCGCGCGCAAGCTGCCCATCACGGTCGTCCTGCGGGCGTTGGGCTACGGCACCGATGAGGAGATCATCTCCCTGCTGGGTGAGGATGAGCGGCTGAAGGCGACCCTTCAGCGCGGCGACAACGCACAAAACCAGGATGAGGGCCTCATCGAAATTTACAAAAGGCAGAAGCCGGGCGAGCCGCCGACACGCGAGAGCGCGCAGAATCTGCTTAACTCACTTTTCTTTGATCCCAAGCGTTACGATCTGATGCGCGTGGGCCGCTACAAGTTCAATAAAAAGCTCTCCCTGGCCACCCGCATTCAGGGGCAAATCGCCGCGGAGAACGTCCTCAACCCGCAGACCGGCAAGCCGTTCGTCAAGGCCGACGAGAGGATTGACCTCGTCACCGCCCGTGCCATCCAAAACAGCGGCATCAATTCTGTGCTGATCAAAATTGATGATCACGTACACAGGATCGTGGGCAACCATTTCGTGGACGCCAAGCAGTACCTGCCCTTCAATCCCAGGGATTGTGGCATTCTGGAAATGGTGCATTATCCTACGCTGAAAGCGATACTGGACGCAAACGGCAGCGATGAGGCGCAGCTTCGCCAGGCGGTGTGCGACAACGTGCATAGCCTTGCACCCAAGCATATTCTCACAGACGACATCGTCGCCTCCATCAGCTACCTGCTGGGCTTGCCCTACGGCATCGGCAACACAGACGATATCGACCATCTGGGCAACCGCCGCCTGCGCCGCGTAGGGGAGCTTTTGCAAAACCAGATTCGCATCGGCCTAAGCCGGCTGGAGCGCGTGGTGCGCGAGCGCATGGCCATCCAGGATGCCAACGACGTGCGCCCGGGGGAACTGATCAACATTCGCCCGGTCAGCGCCGCCATCAAGGAGTTTTTCGGCTCCTCGCAGCTTTCGCAGTTCATGGATCAGCCCAACCCCCTGGCGGAGCTGACCAACAAGCGCCGCCTCTCCGCGCTGGGCCCCGGCGGCCTCAACCGCGACCGCGCTTCCTTTGAAGTGCGCGACGTGCATTACAGCCATTACGCGCGCATCTGCCCCATTGAGACGCCTGAAGGCCCCAACATCGGCCTCATCGGCTCGCTGGCGACCTATGCCCGCATCAACGAGTACGGCTTTATCGAGGCGCCGTACCGCCGCGTGGATAAAAAAACGCATAAGGTGACCGAAGAGATCGTATACATGACCGCCGACGAAGAAGACTTTTACAAAGTCGCGCAGGCCAATGAACCGCTCGAAGCGGATGGTTCCTTTGTGCATGAGCGCGTTACCGTGCGTGACAGGGCCGAGATTATCGAGGTGCCGCTGGAGCAGGTGGACTTCATCGACGTTAGCCCCCGCCAGGTGGTTTCCGTCGCTACGGCCATGATCCCCTTCCTGGAAAACGACGACGCCAACCGTGCCCTGATGGGTTCCAACATGCAGCGTCAGGCGGTGCCTCTGCTGGTGCCGGAAGCTCCCATCATCGGCACCGGCATGGAGTTTAAGGCCGCGCAGGATAGGGGCGCGGTGGTATTGTCCAAGGAAAACGGAACGGTAGAATCAGTCTCGGGAGATGAAGTGGTGGTTACGGACGAGAACAGGGAACGCCACCGCTACCACCTGCAAAAATTCGCCCGCAGCAACCAGGGCACCTGCATTAACCAGCGTCCTCGCGTGAAGGCCGGGCAGCCCATTGAGAAGGGCGATCTCATCGCGGACGGCCCCTCCACCGAAATGGGGGAGATCGGCCTGGGCCGCAACGTGCTGATCGGGTTTATGACCTGGGAAGGCTATAACTACGAGGATGCCATACTCATCAGCGAAAAGCTGGTGAAGGAAGACTTTTATACCTCCATCCACATCGAGGAGTTTGAAAGCGAAGCCCGTGAAACCAAGCTGGGCCCCGAGGAGATCACCCGCGACATTCCCAACATCGGCGACGACGCGGTGAAGGATTTGGACGAGGAAGGCATCGTGCGCATTGGTGCGGAAGTGCATGCGGGGGATATCCTCGTGGGCAAGGTAACGCCTAAGGGCGAGACCGATCTGACCGCAGAGGAACGCCTGCTGCGCGCCATCTTCGGTGAAAAGGCCCGCGAAGTGCGCGATACGTCGCTGCGCGTGCCCCACGGCGAAGGCGGCATCGTGGTGGATGTGAAAACCTTTACCCGCGAAAATAAGGACGAGCTCAGCCCCGGCGTCAATATGATGGTGCGCGTGTACATCGCGCAGAAGCGCAAGATCAGCGTCGGCGATAAAATGGCCGGCCGCCACGGCAATAAGGGCGTCGTATCCCGCATCCTGCGCGAGGAAGATATGCCTTTCATGCCGGATGGTACGCCGCTGCAGATCGTATTAAACCCCATGGGCGTGCCTTCCCGTATGAACATCGGGCAGGTACTGGAAGTCCATCTGGGCATGGCTGCCAAGGCGCTGGGCTGGCACGTGGCTACGCCGGTGTTCGACGGCGCGACCTTCGAAGAAATCAAAGGCTGTCTGGTGGATGCCGGCATGGATCCCGACGGGAAAACGGTGCTCTACGACGGCCGTACGGGCGAGAAGTTTGAAAGCCGCGTAACGGTGGGCATCATGTACTTCTTAAAGCTCCACCATCTGGTGGACGATAAGATGCACGCCCGCTCGGTGGGCCCTTACTCGCTGGTGACGCAGCAACCGTTGGGAGGCAAAGCACAGTTCGGCGGCCAGCGCTTCGGCGAGATGGAAGTCTGGGCGCTGGAAGCCTACGGCGCGGCCAACACTCTGCAGGAGATCCTGACCGTGAAGAGCGATGACATCGTAGGCCGTGTGAAAACCTACGAAGCGATCGTGAAAGGCACCAACATCCCAGCGCCGGGCGTGCCGGAAAGCTTCAAGGTTCTTCTGAAGGAACTGCAATCCCTCGCGCTGGATATTCGTGTGCTGGATGCGGATAAGAACCAGATCATCTTGCGCGAACTGGACGACGATGATGTGGACGAAACGCCTACCCCCGACCGCTATGAGTTGGAGGAAGCCGCCGGCGAGATCGCGGAGGAGGAAGCCGTATCCGTTGATCTGGAGTCCGAGGTGCTGGAGGATATTGATTTCAACCTTGAAGACGACGATCTGGATGACTTTAATATGGATTTGGGCGACGATCTGGGCATTGACCTGGACGAAGAGGACGAGGGAAACGCGCCCAAGCCTGACGACGAATAAGCCGGCCGTACCGCTTTTCTCCACGGAACGCCGTGGGGGAGAGGGGCGCGCCGTGCGTTGCCGACCCGAGATTGTCCAATGCCCGAAAGGAGTGTCCAACCTTGTTTGAACTGACAAACCTTGATTCCATCCAGATTGGCATGGCGTCGCCGGAAAAGATCTTGGCATGGAGCTTCGGAGAAGTTAGTAAGCCGGAAACGATTAACTACCGCACCCTGAAACCCGAACGTGACGGCCTGTTTTGCGAACGGATTTTCGGGCCCACGAAGGACTGGGAGTGCAATTGCGGAAAATATAAGCGTATCAAGTTCAAGGACAAGAACAAAATTTGCGATAAGTGTGGCGTGCAGGTCACGCGCGCTAAGGTGCGCCGCGAGCGTATGGGACACATCCAGCTGGCTGCGCCGGTCAGCCATATCTGGTACTTCAAAGGTATCCCCAGCCGAATGGGTATGCTATTGGACATCAGCCCCCGTGCGCTTGAAAAAGTGCTTTACTTTGCTAACTTTATCGTCTTGGATCCGGGCGACTCGAAGGTGACGGGGCTGAAAAAGCACGAGTTGATTACCGATGCCAAATACCGCGAGCTGGAATCTCAGCTTGGTAAAGGTGCCTTCCATGCCGGCATGGGCGCGGAAGCCGTAAAGGAATTGCTGCTTGAGCTTGATCTGGACGCAATCAGCGAGAAGCTGAAAAGAGAGATCAGCGAGTTGGCCGAAAAGGAACGCGAGCGCGAGAGCGAAGGGCAGAAACGCGCCCGCGCCGTGAAGCGCCTGGAAGTCGTAGAGGCGTTCCGCAAGAGCGGCAACAAGCCTGAATGGATGATTCTGGACGTGATTCCGGTGATTCCGCCTGACCTGCGCCCCATGGTGCAGTTGGATGGCGGACGTTTCGCCACCAGCGATCTGAACGATCTCTACCGCCGCGTCATTAACCGCAACAACCGTCTGAAAAGACTTTTGGAGCTGGGCGCGCCGGACATCATCGTACGCAACGAAAAGCGCATGCTGCAGGAAGCCGTGGATGCGCTGATCGACAACGGCCGCCGTGGCCGCGCCGTAACCGGCCCGGGCAACCGGGCGCTGAAATCGCTTTCCGATCTGCTTCGCGGCAAGCAAGGCCGTTTCCGCCAGAACCTGCTGGGCAAGCGCGTGGACTATTCCGGTCGCTCGGTCATCGTGGTCGGCCCGGAACTGAAATTGTACCAGTGCGGTCTGCCCAAAGAAATGGCGCTGGAGCTGTTTAAACCCTTCGTGATCGAACGGCTGGTAGCCCTCAAATTTGCGCACCACGGCAAGAATGCCAAGCGTATGGTGGAAAAGGGCAAGGCCGAGGTTTGGGACATCCTCGAAAGCGTGATTAAGGAACACCCGGTGCTGCTCAACCGCGCTCCGACCCTCCACCGCCTGGGTATTCAGGCGTTTGAGCCGATTCTTGTGGAAGGCCGCGCCATTAAGCTGCACCCGCTGGTATGCACCGCTTACAACGCCGACTTTGACGGCGATCAGATGGCTGTGCACGTGCCGCTTTCCATGGAGGCACAGGCGGAGTCCCGCTTCCTGATGCTGGCGCACAACGATATCTTAAAACCCCAGGATGGCAAGCCGGTCATGTCCCCTTCGCAGGATATGGTTATCGGCTGCTACTACCTCACCATGACCTACCCCGCGCGTGAATCGCTCAAGCCCGAGGAGATCAGGGTGTTCTCCAACTACAACGAGGCGATGATGGCTTACCAGACGGGCAACATCACGCTGCAGCAGCCCATCCGCGTTCGCATCACCCGCTCGCTCGAGGGCGAGACCGCCTCCCGCATCATCGATTGCTCGTTGGGGATGCTGATCTTTAATGAGATCATCCCGCAGGATATCGGCCGCAAACCGCGTAACGACCTAAGCGATCTGTTCGCGCTGGAAGTGGATACGCTGTGCGGCAAAAAGGATCTGGGAAAGATCGTGGATCAGGTATACCAGAAGCATGGCATCCATGAAACCGCGCTGGTGCTGGACGCCATCAAGACATTGGGCTTTAAGTACTCCACGCGCGGCGCGATCACCGTATCGGTGGATGATATCAAGGTGCCGCCCGAAAAGCCGCAAATGTTGGCCGAAGCCGACCTGCAGGTGAAGGACGTAAACGACATGTTCAACGCGGGTATGTTGAGCGAAGACGAGCGGTATAAGGAAGTTATCGAAATCTGGTCTTCCACCACCACGAGGCTGCGTAACATAATCCTGCCGGGACTGGACGAACGCAACCCTATCCGGATGATGACGGATTCCGGCGCCCGCGGCAGCGCCTCCCAGGTGGCGCAATTGGCCGGTATGCGCGGCCTCATGGCATCGCCTTCCGGTAAAACCATCGAGCTGCCCATACGCGCGAACTTCCGCGAGGGTCTGTCGGTGCTGGAGTTCTTCCTTTCCTCACACGGCAGCCGCAAATCGCTGGCCGACACGGCGCTGCGTACCGCCGATTCCGGTTACCTCACCCGCCGACTGGTGGACGTTTCCCAGGAAGTGATCGTGCGGGAGAAGGATTGCTTTGCCAAGCGCGGCGAAAAGGTGCGCGGCATCACGATTTCGGAAATCACCATCGGCAATCAGGTGATCGAGAGTCTGGAAGATCGGCTGATCGGCCGCGTCGCCGCTGAAAACATCATCAATCCCACGACTGGAGAGCTGATCGTAGCGCTTAACGAGACGATTACCCATAAAAAAGCCAGGGAGATCGCCAACGGCGGCGTTAAAAAGGCACAGGTGCGAAGCGTGCTTACCTGCCGCAACGAAACGGGCGTCTGCGCCCGCTGCTACGGCGCCAACCTCGCCACCGGCGAGCCGGTGGACGTAGGCGAGGCCGTAGGCATCGTGGCCGCGCAGGCCATCGGTGAGCCCGGCACGCAGCTGACCATGCGTACCTTCCATACCGGCGGCGTTGCCGGCGGCGATGATATCACGCAGGGCCTTCCGCGTGTGGAAGAGCTGTTCGAGGCGCGCAAGCCCAAGCGTGACGCGATTCTCAGCGATATCAGCGGCCGTGTGAATATCAGCGAGAACAAAAAGAAACGCGAGGTCATCGTGACCAACGATGAGGACGGCCACGAGCAGAAAACCTACCAGATCAATTACGGCAGCCGTATCAAGGTGAGCGACGGCCAGCAGGTAGAGGCCGGCGAGGAACTGATCGAAGGCTCCATCAACCCCCACGATCTGCTGCGGATTCTGGGTATAAAGGCCGTGCAGGATTACCTGCTGCGCGAAGTGCTCAGCGTTTACCGCCAACAGGGCGTGAACATCAGCGATAAGCATATCGAGATCATCGTGCGCCAGATGCTGCGCAAGGTGCGCGTGGAAGACAGCGGCGATACCGCCCTGTTGCCCGGCGCGCTGGTGGACATCTTCCGCTTTGAGGAAGCCAACCGTGCCACCATCGAAAGCGGCGGCAAACCCGCCATCGCCAAGCGCATTCTGCTGGGCATCACCAAGGCGTCGCTTGCCACGGAGAGCTTCCTTTCTGCGGCATCCTTCCAGGAGACGACGCGCGTGCTGACCGACGCAGCCATCAAGGGGAAAATCGATCCGTTGGTCGGCCTGAAGGAAAACGTGATCATCGGCAAGCTGATCCCCGCCGGAACCGGAATGAAACGCTACAAGGATATCGATCTGGTGGAGAATTACTAAAAGAATTACACCGGCGGAGGGAGCAATCCTTCCGCCGGAACGGTATGAGGATGCTTATGGCAGCGATACGCATGCGGTCCGCGAAGCTTGAGGATATGCCTGCCGTGTACGCGATCTTCCGGGATGCGATTGAGCGGATGAACCAATCCGGCATCCCCCAATGGGATGAAATATATCCCACTCCCGCGATTCTGGATGCCGATCTGGCTAGTGGTAAGCTGTATGTAGCCGAATCGGACGCGGGTATGGTGGCCGCTGCCGTCGCGCTCAACGAGGAGTGCCACCCGGATTACCAGACCGCCGCGTGGCAGGGCGAAGAACCGTACCTGATCGTGCATCGGCTGTGTGTTTCCCCCGCGGCGCAGTGCATGGGCGTGGGAAGGGCGATGATGCTCGCGGTGGAGGACTGGGCCAGGGCGAACGGGTACGCCGATATTCGGCTGGACGCGTTTTCGCAAAACCCATACGCGCTGCGCATGTATACCCGGCTGGGGTACGAGAAACGCGGCGAGGCGGTATGGCGCAAGGGATTATTCTTCCTGATGGAAAAATCGTTGCGCTGACGTGAAAAGCCGATGCCGGCAAGAAAATGAGACGAATGCCCGGCCGTGCGCAGTGCGACGGAACAGGTCGCGGCAACGGGCCGAAAATTGAACGGACACCTCACTTTCGCGCTTGCAAAATGATCGGCGGTATGGTATAGTATGTTGCGTCGCCTGAAGGCGCAAACGGGATTATAGCTCAGTTGGTGAGAGCGCCACGTTGACATCGTGGAGGTCGATGGTTCGAGCCCATTTAATCCCACCAGTGCGCAAACCCTTGAAACGGAACGGTTTTAGGGGTTTGTTTTTGCCATGCAATGGGTTGAATATGGTGTGAGCACAAGAGGGTATATTCATAATGTCAACTGATGCGTCGCTCTGTGTAGTGTAACTGCTTATACTATAAGCCCTCTGGCCCTTTTTCTTGTCAGTAAATGTGTCAACTCATTAGCAATATTTCCTGTTAATTTCGTCAAGGCTCTCAAGCTGATTCATTATACCTTCATGTCTTGTTCTGGCATACACCCGGTCAACCATGCGTGTATCAGCATGGCCTAGAAGGTCGGCACACTCTTTTGATATTTTTCCTTCCTCGCAACATTGTGTTGCAAAGGTGGTTCTAATAATATGATTATTGTAGCCTATAATGTTAAAAATCTTTTTAGCACGCTCAAATGTTCTAACTTTTTTTTGAATAGCTCGAAGGTTGAGCACCACCTATGATATAACCACTTTCTTTTACTAAGGGTCTGATAATTGTCATCAAGGGAATTGTTAACCCAGCCGTTCTGTAGGAGTTTCTACTCTTTGGTGTATCAATGTGATATTTGCCGTTCGTAGGATGTGTTACTGCTTGCCTGACGGTCAAGTAACATTCGCTAATATACACATCCTCCCACATTAAGCCTAGAATCTCTTCTACACGCATTCCTGTATACACAAGAAGCCCCATATACAAACGTTCTTCTTCGTTCTCGAGACTTGGTATAGCCGTTTTAATCCTGTCAACTTCCATATTTGGCAGCGGCTTGTGATGTCCTGCACTTTCGGCATTGATACGCAAGAGCGTTTTCTTGAAAGGAGTATCCTCAATCAGTTTCATTTCCTGGGCAACTTTGAAAATTCTACTGGTTATTGTACAAGTGATTTCAGCAAAGCAAAGGCCTTGATTAATGACAATTTAAAAGCAGTAAAAGCTACAATGGAGATAGGCAAAAGCTTTGGCGATGCCTTTGCATGGTTCTTCTATCGAGGTAATTTCACGGAATTAGTGAAACACTTTCAGCATCAGCCAACGGGTCTTTATGTTGTGGAAACAGGCGGTATCCAGAGCTTGCGGCATATCTCCGGCACTGCTGTGCCCAGCTCCGCCTAGGCAATCTGCTCCTCTGTGTAGCGGTTCTTCTTCAATTTTTACCCTCCCCTTACTTCTTGTGGTAGTCTATTTCTCTCTTTAAAGTGGGACTACCTTTTCGGGGAGCAGGTCAATCATTTCGCCATCTTTCCAGCTATTCCTTCTCATCCTCCAAGAAGATGAACCAGTTTGTGTTCAGGCACTTTTCCCGAAGGCTACCGCCCAAGGACTCGATGTGAGCAATATCCGTTGGGTTCTTGGCCTGGAGAACTGCAGGCTAATCTTGCGGTCATAGGTCCAGGCATCCATAGCACGGGAGATAAACTCAGGACCAGTATCCACCTTGATGTTCTTGGGGGTTCTGCGCTTTTTGG
>JAJFVI010000188.1 GCA_021371895.1 Eubacteriales bacterium
CCCTTTGGTGTGCCCGCAGGCATATCTCCTAGGATTCCAAAGGGAACATCCCTTTGGTGCGCGCGCATGCGCATCCCTGCACCCCCGCTTGCGCCGCCGCGAGCACAACCGCGGCAATACTTCGCGTTTACGCGTTCCTTATAAGGTAACGCCTGTTTTAAAAATAGCGATTCCCTGATAGCCGTTTTCTTCATTCTTCGCAAGCTTGCCGCTTGCGGTGGCGTATACCAGCTCTTCCAGCGCGCCGGCAAGATCATTCATCTTGTTACCTTCCAGCAGAAGCCCCGCGTCAAAATCGATCCAACTTTTCTTCTTTTGCGCAAGCGCTGAGTTGCTGGCAATTTTCAATGTCGGAACCGGCCCGCCGAAGGGTGTGCCCCGCCCGGTGGAAAAGAGCACGATCTGCGCGCCTGCCGCTGCCAGCGCTGTGGTAGATACCAGATCGTTGCCCGGTGCATTGAGCAGGTTGAGCCCCGGCTGGGTTACACGGCCGCCGTAGGGGAGCACCGCTTCCACGGGCGCATCACCGCTTTTCTGCGTGCAGCCCAGCGCCTTGTCTTCCAACGTGGAGATACCGCCGGCCTTATTGCCTGGGGAAGGGTTTTCGTAGATAGTCTGGTGATTTTCTTCATAATAATGCTTAAAATCGTTAATCAGCCGCACCGTATCGGTAAAGACGTTCTCGTTTTCACAGCGTGCCATCAGCAGGGTTTCTGCGCCGAACATCTCCGGCACCTCGGTCAGGATGGTACTGCCACCCATGGCTACGAGCCGGTCGGAGAAGCGCCCAATCAGCGGGTTGGCCGTCAGGCCGGAAAAGCCGTCCGAGCCGCCGCACTTGAGGCCAATGATCAGTTTACTCGCGGAAACGGGCTCCCGGTAATCGCTACGCATCCGTGCGGCAAGCGCGGAAAGCAGCGCCATGCCTGCTTCCAGTTCGTCCTGTACATCCTGAGCGATGAGAAAACGGACGCGCGTTTCGTCAAAATTACCCATGCGTTTGCGAATTTCATCCACGCCGCTGTTTTCGCAGCCCAGACCCAGCACAAGCACACCGCCGGCGTTGGGGTGCACGGCCATGTCGGCCAATATTTGCCGGGTAGTTTCCTGATCCTCGCCCATCTGGGAGCAGCCGTAGGGGTGGGGAAAGGCGCGAACATTCTCCACCGCACCGCCAACCAGCGCCTGCGCCCGCTTTTTCAGCACAGCTGCAACGTCGTTTACGCAGCCGACGGTAGGAAGAATCCACAATTCGTTTCGTACGCCGACGCGGCCATTCTTACGAAGATAGCCGTCAAAGTTCCGGGATTTGACCGCGGGCAAGACGGGTCTGACCGGAAGATAAGTATAGCTGCACTCGCCGGAAAGCAGCGTGCGCAGGTTATGCGTGTGTATGTGCTCACCGGCGGCGATGGCGGTGCTCGCCGTGCCGATGGGCTGTCCATATTTCAGCACGGGTTCGCCTGGAGCGATGGGACGCAGCGCGAATTTATGCCCGGCGGGTACGTTGCTGATCAGCGCGCAGGGGTGACCATCAACGGTTATGGTTTCGCCTGCGGCAAGATCAATCAGCGCGACGGCGACGTTATCCGCGGGGTGGATTTGCAGAGCTTTCTTCATGTCGGCCTCCTGAAATGGCGCTGAGCGCCGTTAATGGAGCAATGTAAACAATTACACAACAACAAGCATAGCGTACAGCAGAACGCTTCCTTCGTCAACGGGTATTTTGATATAGTTCCATCGGAAATGAGTTAAGAATGGTTACAAGAGAAGAGATTGAAACTTTTCGAAAATGATGTATAATCTTTATAGGTTGCGTAAGCATTTACATCTAGCAGGCGATTTTGTGTGCGAGGAATGGCCGACACGCGGGCCGCAAGTGATTCGAAAGAAGGGTGCATACGATATGCAGGCATTTATGGATAAGGATTTTCTGCTGACGACGCAAACCGCACGAAAGCTTTACCAAGAGGTGGCCGCGGGATGCCCGATCATCGATTACCATTGCCATATCGACACGCGGGAGATTTACGAAAACAGGCACTTTGAGAATATTACACAGGCCTGGCTGGGCGGCGACCACTACAAGTGGCGGCTGATGCGCAGCGCGGGCGTGTCGGAAACCTACATCACCGGGGACGCGAGTGACAGGGAGAAATTTCAGAAATGGGCGGATGTGCTTGGTATGGCCGCCGGAAATCCGTTGTACCATTGGAGTCATCTGGAATTGCGGCGCTTTTTCGACTACCACGGGTTGCTCAACGGTGACACGGCCCAAATCGTGTGGGAGCATGTGAACGCAAAGCTTGCGGAGCCGCGCTTCGGTGTCCGTGGCCTGATAGCGCAAAGCAACGTGGAAATCATCTGCACCACTGATGATCCGCTGGATACACTGGAGTGGCATCAAAAACTTGCCGCGGATCCTACTTTTACCACCGCTGTGCTGCCCGCGTGGCGGCCGGACAACGCCATGAATCTGGAAAAGCCGGACTATCTGGACTATCTGGCTAAACTCTCGGCCATCGCAGGCATAAAGACGGATACGTTTTCGACGCTGAAGGATGCGCTGCGGGTAAGGATGGCGTACTTCCATCAAAATCGCTGCCGCCTCAGTGACCATGCGCTCAACTACGCCATGTATGTTCCCGCCGACGAAGCGGAGATCGAACGCATCTTTGCGGATCGGCTGACCGGCAAAGCCGTATCGCAGGAGGACGAGCTGAAGTTTAAAACTGCGTTCCTCCTGTTTATCGCGGGAGAATACAAGCGCCTGGGCTGGGCGATGCAGCTGCACTTCGGATGCCGCAGGAACCTGAACCGTACGATGTATAACCGCCTGGGGCCGGATACGGGGTACGATTGCATCGATACATTTACACCCTCGGCGCAGTTGGCTGGGCTGTTGGGAGCCATGGAGGACGCGGGCACGCTGCCCAGAACCGTCCTGTACAGCCTTAATCCCAATGACAACGCCGCTATCGACAGCATTTGCGGCTGTTTCCAGAACGACGAGGCCGTCTGCCGCGTGCAGCACGGTTCCGCGTGGTGGTTTAACGACCATCTGGAAGGGATGACCGCACAACTGACGAGCTTTGCCAACTTGGGTTATCTTGCGGGTTTCGTAGGGATGCTCACCGACAGCCGCAGCTTTTTAAGCTATCCCCGGCACGAATATTTCCGCCGCGTCCTGTGCCGCCTGCTGGGGCAATGGGTGGAGGAGGGGCTGTATCCTGACGACGATAAAGCCCTCGCCGCCATCGTGCGCGGCGTGAGCTACGAAAATGCCAAGCGATATTTCGCCTTTCCTGTATAATACAGACTAATATGAATAGCTGCGCTTCTTTGAAGAGGCAGGAACGACCATTTTTCGTATCCATATACCGTTGTGAAAGGGGTAGCCCGTGGCACATAAAAAGCCTCGCCGTAAACGGCGGGGCTTTTCTGTGCTCTCTTAAGGAAGCGGGAGACCATCGCGCCGGTTTTTAAGCCAGCGGAAAATCCTCTAAAAGTCCAAGATCCCAAAGCAGGGAACTGGTCAGGTATTTATCGCGTATATCGCGCGAGCAGAGAAACGCGTCGCGTGTGTCCTGCTCGTCTTCGCCGATCTCGGCGGGTGTGGTGGGCATACGCAGCGCTTGCATCAGCGAAAGGATAGCTTGCGAATCCGGCAGTTCCTCCGCCATGATCTGCGTAATATCGTTCCAATGGCTAATAATACGTTCCATTCTTTGCTGCCGCTGCTGGGGATCGTTTTTATGCCATGAATTATTTTCGCTGTCGATCAGCGTTTGCGCAGCACCGCCAAATACACGGCGCACGTTTTGCTCCCATGCGACGGGGTCGAACGCTCTTGCGGCGCGCTCCGCCGCCTCGCGGTCAGGTGTCATGCTGCGCAGGCGGTCGTAAATACGCAGACATAAAAGCGTGCCCACGCCTACCTGGATGCCGTGCAATTCCAGAGGGAGGCCGCGCTCCAGAGCGAACATCTCCCACAGGTGCGAAAAATAGTGTTCCAACCCGGACGCGGGTCTGGATACCTGCGCAAACGCCATCGCCACGCCGGAGAGGATCAACCCTTCGGTCACAGCGCCGATCACCTCCGGATCGCGTTCCAGCAAACGTGGCGCCGCCGTAACGATTTTATCAAGCGAACGCCTCATGAGGCCCGCGATCTCCTCACAGTAGTATTCGCCGGTGACAAGGTGGGAGATACGCCATTCACACAGCGCGATATACTTGGCCAACATATCACCCAAACCGGCTTGCAGCATCCGCTCGGGCGCGTCCTTCATAATCATGGTGTCGGCGATGATCGCTGCGGGGCAGGCGTTGTACAGCGTTACCTTGACCTGGTCGCGGATCATGGAGGAGGAATTGGAGGCGTAGCCGTCCATGGAGGGCGCGGTAGCCACCACGGCGGAGGGGAGCCGCAGCGCTTGGGCGAGCACCTTGCAGCAATCGTTGATTACGCCCGAACCCACTGCCAGTACCAGATCACAGTCGGGAGCGAACGCCATGCACAGGCTTCCGACGGCGCGCTCGTCCGGCTCCACCCGTTCGCCTGCCAGAACGTAGACCACATAAGGGATTCCGGCGCCATCCAGCGCGGTTTGTACCTGTGTAAGCGCCGCCCGGGCG
>JAJFVI010000253.1 GCA_021371895.1 Eubacteriales bacterium
CAGCGCACCAGATTGACCGGGTTCTTTTGCCCGCACGCAACCATGCCCTCGTAAAAGCCGCGAGAATACATTTGCGGATACACGTTTCCGATCTGCGTGTTGCTGCCCAGATCATAACGGTAGTTTTCAAAATCATAGGTGCCGTACTCAGGCTCGGCTTCATCCAGCCAGAACACCCGAACGCCGTTATCGTAGTAGTTCTTCTTGCATTTATCCCATACAAAGGCACGCGCACGAGGATTGGTGGCGTCAAAAAACATACTGTCGCCGCCGAAACGCATGCCGATCTGTTCGCCATATTCGCTCCTCACCAGCAGCCCCTGCTGGTGCATTTCCGCATAATTTTCGCTCTCCAGCGAGATCTGCGGCCACACGGATACCATCAGCTCGATCCCCATATCGCGTAATTCCTTCGTCATTACCGCGGGATCGGGAAAGAACTCCTCTTCGAAACGATAATCCCCCATCTTCGGCCAATGGAAGAAATCGCACACAATCACGTCAAGGGGTAAGCCACGTCTCCTGTACTCCCGTGCGACTTCCAAAAGCTGCTCCTGATTCCAGTAGCGAAGCCTGCATTGCCAAAAGCCCAGGCCGTACTCAGGCATCATGGGTGTAAAACCGGTAGCCATGGCATACGCGAGGCTGATTTCCGCTGGCGTATCGCCCGCCGTGATCCAGTAATCCATCTGTTTTGTCGATAACGCGCGCCAAGTGGTGCGGTTCTTGCCGAAGTGCACCTCACCGATGGCCGGGTTGTGCCACAGGAAGCCGTAGCCCAGACTGGACAGCACAAAGGGTACGCTGGCCTGCGAGTTGCGATGCGCCAGTTCCAGCGAGTAGTGTTTCAAATCCAGCGTTTCCTCCTGATACTGCCCCATGCCATAGAGATGTTCCGCCTCGTTTCCTTCAAAGGTAACGGTGAGTTGGTGGTCTCCGCCGAGAATCGGTTTGAATTTCCTAGGCGTCAGCGCAAGCGCTCCACTGCTTGGCGTTTCACGCAGAAGCACCTCGCCGCGCTGATTGGTAAAAGTAATCTGTGCGTTTTTATGCCAATCATCATAAATAACGGTGGCAGTCATTTTACCGTTTGTGATCACGGCGTGTTTTTCTTCAATCGTAACCCGGGCGGCGGATACGTCTGCCTCCAGAAGCGCGAAACGCGTGTCCTGCACATCGTGCATCATAGCGGAGCGCACGCGCAGACTGTTTTCTCCCCACGGTTGAATGGAAAGCATTTCGCCATGGTTACGCCAAAGAATACCCTGTCCCAGCGGTTCAAAGAAGTTCATACTTTATCCTCCAAGTTGCATTACGGAGTTGCGCTCATCGAAAATCAGGCTGGACGCGATTGTACAGATAGTACCACGTCATCGCCGGGAATTGATAGTACGGGGAAAAACGCCGCGTAATGAAACGTTGCCTGCCCGCGTAACCCGGCAGCGTTTCAAACGTCGCAAACGCATCTTGGACGGGCTTGATCCAATCCTCGGGGTGGGCCGAATCACCGGTCAGCAGGGTCATCTCATTGCAGGCCAGCGTAACAGGCCCAAAGGTGAGCGCCATGATCTCCGGGTTTTGCGAATCGACGGGCTTGAATGCCAGCGAGTACGGCAGATCGACGCGCACCATGTCGTCACTCCACACGCGTTGGATTTCGCACCAGTTTTCCGGCGCGCACGCTGCGGCGACGGGTTTCCCGTTGACCGACACGCGATTTCCGTTGGTGGCCCACGCCGGGACGCGAACGCGAAGCTTCATTTTGCGCGGCTGACCCATGCGGATGTGAATTAACACGAACTCATCCTCCGGAAAACGGGAGAGAACCTCCGCCGTCAACTCCGCGTCCTCGTATGTGGCGGATAAACGCGAAGCGATCGGCTGGCTTATATAAATCCCCTCGGCGTCCTGGTACCAGATCATGTTCGCGTATTCGGCCACATCCTGCGGGAAGGTACCTGTGCAGCACTGCCACACGTGATTGGCGCCGTCCCTAGTCAGCCGGCGGTCCTCGACGGTTTTCAGCGCGCCATCGATGAAATAATTGGCGTAATACATCACTTGCCCTTTGTCCGTAATCGGCAGCTGACCCCAAAGTCCGTTAAGCAGCATCTGTTCCGCCCATGCGCCGTAACGCGCGTCTCCCGTAAGGCGCAGCAGATAACCGCACAGCTTGAACACTGCCCATGCGCAGCAGCTGATTTCGCAGCTGCCCCACGCGTCGCTGCGGGAAACCCGGTTGCCGCAGAAGTTATCGTACAGCGCGCCGATCGCATCGTGCCCGAAATCCCAGGTGGTTTTCAGCATGTCGCCCATGTAACCGGGCCTGTTCCCGAACAGCATCTCGGCGGGGCCGTACCCGCCCGTCGCATACGTGTGGCGCGACGTAATGATATCGTATGCCTTTTCGAGGAAGCGCAGGTATTTTTCATCGCCGGATACGATATAGGCGCGCGCCGCGCTGGAAAGGCTGTTGACGTGGCTGTAGGCGTGCCGCGGCCCAATGTGGCGGTCGTCGCCCTGAAGGATCTTATGGTAAAAATACGGGTATAGCCACTCGTTCGCAAAGCTCCGATAGCACTCGTCGCCGAAAAGCTGGTAGGCGCGAAAAAGATTTTCCGGGAGCGTGTACCACTCGATCTGCTCCTTCATGCGCTCGTCCTGCAGCCCGTCGCGTGGAATGGAACGGTCGAAGGCGGCCATGGCGTGTTCCGTCAGCCGCCAAATATAGGCGCGCGCACGGCTTACGTCCATGTACTCGTACATGTCCAGAAGCCCGCCGATCATTTTCTCGTACGGGTAAGTGCCCAGATCAAGCACCTTTTCGCACCGATCGGCGCACTCCGCCCATCCGTCAAACAGGCACATGCATTTGTGGTACAGGCGTTCATCACCGGTGCAGCGATAGAGTTTCGCGTACGCGCCGAAATATTGCCCCAAGGACGGACCCCAGCCAGGCATCCCGCATGCGTTCGTCGGGAGTCCGGCCGTCAGCCTTACTTCGTGCAGCGCATCCTCCACAGATGGCTTTCGCAGGTACAGTTCGATTGTCTCCTGGCGCTGGCTAAGGCAAGGGCCATCCAGCAGTTCTACCTGACGGTATTGAAAATCGTGCAGTTTGTCGGTCGTCACACTGGTCATCCTTTCACGGCGCCGATCATGACGCCCTTTTCAAAATATTTTTGAATGAACGGATAGATCACCATAATGGGCAGCGTAGATACGATGATGACGCCGTATTTCACCTGGTCGGCGTAACGCTGTGCGTAGGACATGCCTGTTCCGCCCGTTGCGCCCGAAGAGAACACCTGGTTGGAAAGCAGAATGTCACGCAGGATGATCTGCAGCGGTTTCAGCTGGGCCTGGTTAATGTAGAGCAGAGCGTTGAAAAAATCATTCCAGTGCGCCACCATGTAATACAGCGTGATCACCGAAATGACCGCTTTGGAAAGCGGCACAACCACATAGAAAAAGTACTTGAAGTGGCTGCATCCATCCAGCACGGAGGCTTCGTAGAGCGATGGAGGAATGGTGGACTCAAAAAAGCTGCGAACGATGATCAGGTTAAAAACGTTGACGCAGAAAGGAAGGATCATCACAAGGCGATTGTTGACGAGTCCCAGCGAGCTGATGAGCATGTACGTAGGCACCATGCCGCCGTTGAAAAACATCGTAAACACAAACAGCGCGTTGACGAAACGCCGGCCGCCAAACTCATGCCTGGACAGCGAATACGCGGCTGTAACCGTAACGATGATGTTAACCGTGGTGCCTGCGACGGTATAGATGATCGTATTCATATAACCCGACCAAATTTTTGCGTTTTTAAAAATTTCACCATATCCATAGGTGCTGAACAGCTTGGGATAGAACAGTACCTTGCCGGTATTTACCAGATCGCTGTCGGAAAAGGAGGCGATAATGACAAACCAGAGTGGGTAAACAACCACAAGCAACACAAACGCGCACATTATCTGAAAAATCACGTTCAATACGCGGTCTGTTCCGGTTTCGTGAATGAAATAGCGTTTGCGCATAGTACGACCTCCTTTACCATATGCTGATGTCTGCTACACGCCGGCTGATGAGGTTAACCAGCACGAGGAAAACAAAGTTGATGAGCGTATTGAAAAGGCCGATCGCCGAACCGAAGCTGAACTGATTCGAGTTTTTCAAACCAACATTGAACACATAGGTCGAGATCACCTGGGAAGTCGACAGATTAACGCTGTTTTGCATCAAATAGACTTTTTCAAAGCCGACGTTGAGAATATTCCCGCAGTTGAGAACCAATAGAATGACGATGGTGGGCGTAATTGCCGGAATATCGATATGCCGGATGATCTGCAGGCGGTTTGCGCCGTCGATCCGGCAGGCTTCGTACAGATTGCTGTCCACCGCCGAAAGCGCGGCCAGGTAGATGATGGAATCCCATCCGCAATTCTGCCATATACCGCTAAGCACATAGACCCATACAAAGGAGCCGGGATCGCCAATCGGGTTGGCTTTTTCGGTCAGCAGGCCTAAGGATTTGAGTACAGAGGTCAGAAGGCCCGAATTCATGCTTAAAAACACGTGCAGCAGGGACACCATAACGACGGTGGAAATGAAGTGAGGCATATATACGGTGGTTTGAAGAACATTTTTATAGCGTGGGCTGCGTATCTGGTTAAAGAGCAGCGCCAGCAGGATCGGAGCCGGGAAGCCCAGCAAAATGGACATGCTGGCGATGGTGAATGTGTTTTTGATCGTAAGGCCAAACATGGGACTGTTGACGTACTTCTCAAAGTACTTCAGCCCGACCCAATCGCCGCCTGTAATGCCCGCCTTGAATGAGTATTCGCGGAAAGCAAGTTGTATGCCATACATGGGCAGATAGTTAAAAACGATGATGGCGGCCAGCGCCGGAAGCAAAAAAATCCAAAGTTGGTAATCGCGCCGAAAAACGCGCCATAGGCGGAGTTCACGTCTCAGGATTCCATGTACCGGATCAGCGCTCATGGGGTTAGCCTCCTCCCGGTTTACGGATGATGAGCGGCGGGAGGCCCTGTGCAGGTGCCTCCCGCCGCCGTTTGCCGTGGATTACTGCAGCGTGCTCAGCCAGTTGTCGTAGGCATTCTGACGCATGTCGAGGTTCTCCTGCAAGCCGGAGGACAGCAGATACTGAACGTAAGCATCCCATTCGGAATCAATATCCTGCGTTCCAATGATCCATGCCGTCAGGTTGGGCAACACGGTGGAATTGATCGTGGTGAGGTTGATACCGGAAGTCGCTTGCTCTTCCGAGGTCAACTTCATGTACATCTCCACATAGAGATCCTTTTTCTCGTTGATCTTGGCGACGTAATCGTCATAGATGGCGCGTTGCGCGAGCGTGTCTACCATATCCGTGCCAAGATTCACAACCATGGAATCCGAGATGTAGATAGGCCCGAGATCGGCCCAGGACATCGTCCACTTCCAGGTTCCCCAGTCCATATTGGCCGAAGCGGGAGCCAAAATCGTGTAGGAACCGTCAGCGTTTTTCGCGATGCACTTGTCAACGTCGTTCATGCCGCCCCAGAGGATCTGCAGGCCGAACTCCGGATTGTACAGTGTATCCAGGAAACGAAGCGCCGCTTCCTTGTTTTCGGACAGGGCGCTCATGCAAACGCGGTTCTTATCGTAGTTCAGCCCGATGCGGTCATACTCTACACGAACATCGCGGGTGTCCGTCGCGGAGGTCTTCAGCGGGGCGAGCGCGGTATACTGCGAGGCGAGTGTCAAGCCGAAGCGATCCGTCGCTTCCCAGCCCCAGGTAATGCCAACCTTGGCATACTCGCCATCGCCGCGAGCGACGGACTGATAGGTGGAATAGTCGTTCGTCCAGGTTTCGGGATTGATGAGACCCTCGGAATACAGCTTGTTAAGGTACTTCACTGTCTCTTTGTAACGGTCGTCCGTCCAGACGCTCTTCACAACGCCGTCCTCGGCGAAATAACCGTCCTGGAAGAAGTTGACCATCTGAATGCCGGTGGAACCAAGCAGCATTAAAGCGTGATACTGCCCAGGCGACCCAGACCCGGTATACCCCAAGAAATCCATGGGGATTTCATCGTTGGGATCGCCGTTGCCGTTAGCATCCTGATCGCGGAACGCAATCAGCACCTGCTCCAGTTCGTCCCAGTTGGTGGGCATTGCCAGCCCGAGGTTGGTCAGCCACTGTTGGTTGATGTAGCAGCTAGTCGCGACGTTGGGCCAGTAACGCTGATACTTGGGCAACGCATAGAGAGAGCCGTCCAGCATGGTGGCAAGCGTCTTGGCTTCAGGATGGTCGGTAAAAAACTGATAGATGTTGGGGGTGTCGGTCTCGTTAATCAGCGGCGCGAGGTTTTCGAATAAACCGTCGAATGTGGCGTAATCACTGTCGACCGTAGCGTTAAAGAGCAAATCTGGGATGTCGCCGGAAGCGAACATCGTGGATTTCACTTGATCCCAGTCTGCGGAGATCTCCTGCCACTCGATGTCTACGCCAGCGATCGCCTCCGCTTCTTTGAGCCATTCCATCTTGGAGAGTTCCTGCGTCAGCGGGTGCTTGATGATTACGGCCTTCAGTTTAACAGGTTCTTGTGCGACAGCAACGCTGGTAACGAGCGTGGACAGCAGTGCCAGAACCAACAGAACAACCAGAATCCGCTTCATACTATTACCTCCTTATTTTATTGGACAACATGGTCCGTCTGGTTTAAATGTTAACAAAATAAACATCGTTATGGAATGCAGGAACAAGCAAATTGATGTATGTAACAGCAAAATTGATTCTCTCCAAATTATGGGTAAAAAGCCAACATTGTTGAATTTTATTAGTGTATAGCGTTTTTATAGGGTTATGCTATAATATATTCAGACAACATTGATGTACAAACGCGCATATAAATGTATAATCAGGAAGGGGTGAACCTTTTGACATACGATATCCTTGGCATCAGCCTCAACCGCACGGTGATGCTGTGCGGTATGAACGTCTACCCTAATCCGGAATACCATCCCGACCGGACGATGCTCGAACATGACATACTCTATATTTGCGAAGGTGAATGGACAATAACACAGGACGACGAAACCTATTTTTTAAAAACCGACGACGCTATTTTACTGCGCGCCGGCAGCCACCACTACTGCCCGGTCATGTGTGCGCCCGGCACACGAACGATGTTCGTACACTTTAACCGTCTCTTCGGAGACCGGACGAATATCCCTTTGGACATGAAGGAGATCAACGCGCAGGAGCGCGCGCATACGGCCTGTTTATCCACGCTGATGCATTGCCAGCAGACCGAGGTATCCGAATACCTGCAGCGCATTATCTATCTGTTTTGGTCGGATCGTGCCGACCGGCAAACACAGGCTTCCTTATTGATTAATCTGCTTCTGACGGAACTCGCCCATGTGGTGGGCGCGTCGCAGCAGATGCATGGGGAGCAATGGATCATGTCCGTTTTGCGGCTGTTCCGCAGCGAGCCCGGGCATAATTACAAGCTGGAGGAACTCGCCAGCTTCGCAAGAGTGAGCGAACGCACCCTGAGCGAACATTTTAAACGCGTCACGGGTCAAAGCGTTCATCAATATCAGCTTAACATGAAGCTGGAAATGGCCTACACAGCAATTTGCAATACGACGCGAACGCTGAGGGATATCGCAGCCGATTTCGGCTTCTATGACGCCTACCAGTTTAGTCGTCTTTTCAAGCGTAAATACGGGAAATCCCCCAAGCATTACAGGCTGCATAATCCTTCGCTGAATATCAACAGGCCGCAGTTCTGATCGCGCATAAAGCACGTAGCACTCCCATCCTGTGAGTCACATTTCCCGCACCAGAAAAAAACCCTTGAAGTATAGTGATGACAAGGATTTCCATATCATTCATGCTTCGCATTCCCATAACCGTTGCGTGAAGTGCCCAACGAAACTGTGGGTTACGGAGAATGGATCTTCGGGCAACGGCGCCAAACGCCGTAAAAGTGAAGAACGGTTTAAGCGGAAAGCCTATCTATTCTCTAGACAGGCAATAAACTATGCGAACCATAGGATCGCTGTGGTCCAAAAAGCGGAAACTTGCCTCTCCGCCGCATTCAACGCCGTCATGCTGTGAGGCTATAGACTATGGCAAAACAAAGGGATATCTTTACAGTACGGAGAGGCCATCTCTATTTACGCTGGTTGCGGAGCAGCGGCAGGCTGTTTTCCGGAGTACCGAACCATTTTTTTATTCCTGTATATGAATACGCTTCCATGCGCCTCGGGCGGCCTGAATGTTTCGGTTTTCCGAGGCTACCGTATCGGGGAGCAAGCCGCGAAATGATCGTCCACATCTACCTTGTCAGGATCCGTGTATGGCGCGAGCGTGGAAATCATGCGTACGATCCCGCCCGAATGGTTGATCACATAATGTACCTCTTTGGGCTCAATGTGGATCAGCTGACCGGCTCTCAGGTGATGCGTCTTGCCGTCGACGACGATATCCACTTCACCCTCAAGGATAAAGAAATTCTCTTCCATCACGTTATGATAATGCGCTTTAAAATCCTGCCCGTCCTGAAACTGCACGACGGCGAAATTCATACGCGGTCCCTTCATCAGGTATTTTGGGCCGCTGTCGCCGAAACGGTATTCCCGGTCTTTCTCGTCGATAATAAACATACGGCATTCCCCTCCAATTTTAAAGCCCGGGAGCAACCCACATATAGCGGGTCAGTCCGCGATCGCTCAATACGAGCTGGGCCTGATATACCTCGCGCCAGGGCGTGTACATCGCCTCATAAACCTTGTGGTTTTCCTGGTTGGGCTGGTAGGTATGCTCCCACTTCACCAGCTTATTGGCTGTTTGAGCAATATCCGGATAAATGCCGATGCCGTATCCCGCAAGGATTGCCGCGCCAAGCGCCGTGGCCTCCTTGACGACCGGTACCTTCACGGGCAGGCCCAGCACATCCGCGACGATCTGGCACCACAATTCGCCCTTGCTGGCGCCGCCGGCGAAAATAATCTCCTCAGGCGCGTTGCCCGTCGCCTCTCTTACCAGCGCCAGATGACCCTTGGTGACCATCGCGGCGTTCTCCATGATGGCGCGGTAGAAGGTGTATTTATTGAATTTCACCGCGTCGAAATCGAAATTGATAAAGGATGGCGCGGCGTGCTTCCAGGCGATGAAGTTCATCACGTCGCTGAAGGTACACATCATGCCGTAGCAGCCGGCGGGGATTTTGGCCGCTTCCGCGTTCATCAACTGATAGGGATCGGCGCCGCTCTTTTCGGCGCGCTCGTTTTCCTCCCCGCAGAAAGCGTCGCGGTACCAGCGCATCGCCAGACCGGGATTGAAGGCCAGCGCCTCGTACTGCCACATGGCGGGTACGGCGTGGCAGTTGACGCGCACGCGGCATTCTGGGTCGGTTTGACCGCTGTCCGTGTTAAACTCGTATTGCCAGAAACTGCCGCCGAAAATGGCAGCCTGTTTGTTGCTGACTACGCCTACGCCTACGCAGCCCAGCTGGGAATCGCCGCCGCCCGCGACGACCGGCGTGCCTTGGGCAAGCCCCGTATCCGCTTCACCCTGGGCGTTTACCGTACCAACGATGGTGCCGCACTCCGCCACGGGCGGAAAAATATCGTCCTTCAAGCCCACCTTGCGCATGATGGCCGTATCCCACGTGCGTTTTTGCAGGTCGAAGATACCGGTGGTGCTGCCGTTGCTCGGTTCTACCGCGAGCACATCGGTGAGCTTATAGATCAGCCAGTCGTTAAACATCCCGACTTTGGTGACCCGGTTGTAAAGATCCGGCAGTTTGTTCTTCACCCACAGGATACGTGGGAGCGCGCCCAGCGCGTAGGTCTGGCCGGAAATCGCATAGATCTCCTTTTCCATCTCCGGATCGAGCCGGATCAGTTGACCGACCTCGTCGTTGCTGCGGGCGTCCACGTTGGCGCAGGCCCAAATCTCCCGGCCCTGCGCATCATAAAGTACAATGCCTTCGCGCATGCAGGTGGTACTGACCGCCGCGATCTCTTCAGGCGCGATACCCGTTTGAGCGAATACGCCGCGCACGCACTCTCCGGCGAGTTGCCAATTACGCGTCCAGTCAAAATCCATGCTGCCCGGGTATCGTGGGTCTTGGGCGTGCGTCCACTCACGCTGCACGCAGCCCATCTGGTCTCCGGCAGTATTGAATAGCACCGCGCGCACGCTACCGGTGCCTGCGTCGATGGCCATCAGGTATTGTTTGGGCATACCGACACCTCCGTTCCCAAAGGGCTGCGTTTCGTTCCCGTGATGTGGTTTCGTGCTTTATGCCCCCCTGCGCTTGCCGGTTGTCACGCGCCGGTTTCCAGCGCCAACAGCTTGCTCGCCGTACGGTCGTCCGTGACGAGCACGTCCAGATAGCCGCCACGGAGCGCGGCATGGATGGCGTTCACCTTCACGTCGCCTGCGGCGACGCCGATGACGTTTTGCAATTTCTTGAGCTTGTCAAGCGACGTGCTGATCAATCGCTGCTCCAGCGGGGTCTCAATCAGATTGCCGTCGCGATCAATAAAATGGCTGAGCAAATCGCCCACGGCGCCCTGCATTTGCAGGTATAGAAAATCGTTGTGGTTGAGGATGCCGGATTTGAAGATAGTGGCTGTCTCATGCATGGAGCCGATGCCCACGACGGTCAGCTGCGCCAGCGAGATCATGCGGCTGATCTCCGTTACGCTTGCTTCCTGCCGCATGGCCTCGGCCATTTCCCGGCTGCTGGCCAGCAAAGGAGTGGGGATGAGGTGCAATTTAGCATTGAAAACGTTACTGCGGGTATCCGGCAGATAGTAACTCACACCGCCGGTAAGCGAAACGCAGGTAATGGGACTTTCCGCAAGCGTCGCCAGATTGTTGAGGGTGCGGCTGGGCGTATCCCCGTATCCCATATTGATGAAGCTGTTTTCCGTCAGCCTTTCGATAATGTACATGCTCGCGGCTTCGGCTACGCCGGCGTTGATTTGGCTTTTATCCAGCGCGGCGGGGACGATGAAGGCATCCTTCAGGCCGAATTTGTCCATCAGGCTGTGCTCCAGTTCCATGCGCGTTTCGCCATCCTTGCGCAGGCGGAACTGAATTATGCCGGTTTGCCGCGCTTTCTCCAACAACTTAATCACCCGCATACGGCTGATGCCCAGTGTGTTGGCTACGTTTTGCTGGGTCATGTTCTCAAAGTAGTAGTACCATGCGATTTTGATCATCAGCGATTCTTCGTAGTCCATAAATCCGCCTCCGCCGCCGCACTATCAAAAGTATCGGCTAAAAACATAAGTAACTGTTGAAAATAGTATAGCACCTGTTCGGCGGACTGTCAATTATAATTGGAGAAAGATATGCATCTTCAGGGGAATTCATGTATATCAACGTTCACGGGTGCATCATCCCTAATAAATAGCGCAAAATACCACCTAAAATATTACCTTCCCCGCCTCTGAAATGATCTCATTGTAATTTTTTTTGTGGATTCGGTTGACAAATGTATTCGGACAAGGTATCATGTGGGCAGAAACATAAAGACGATCACCTAACATTTGTTTTACCATTGGGGGTTTTGTGGATGAGTGAATCGCTTCAACAGCCCGACACGACGATGCTTTCTGTACGCGGCATTACCAAGGCGTTTGGTACGAACAGCGTACTCAAAGGCGTGGATATGGATATCGACAAGGGCTCCGTAACGGCGCTGATCGGGGGCAATGGAGCAGGGAAAAGTACGCTGGTTAAGATTATTATGGGCATTTATCAGCCTGATAACGGCGAGATTTATCTGGCTGGAAAGCTCGCGAGGCTTGGAAAGCCTTCCGCGTCGCTAGCGGCGGGCATCTATCTGGTGCCGCAGGAGCCTATGCTTTTCCCGAATATGACCGTGGAAGAAAACGTGCTGATGGGCTTTATGGAAAAGGCTTCCGATTTGCATAAGCGCCTTAACGATCTGCTTACCCATCTGGATTGGAAGATTGATTTGAACCGCAAGGCGGCAACACTCTCCATTGCCGAACAGCAGCTGGTGGAAATCCTGCGCGGCCTGATGCGTAACGCTCGTCTGCTGATTCTGGACGAACCGACCAGCTCGCTGACCTTCAACGAGGTGGAAAGCCTGTTTAAAATCATCACCGATCTGAAGGGGAAGGGTATCGGCATCATCTATATCACGCACCGCCTTACCGAGGTATTCCAGATCGCGGATCAGGTATTGATCATGCGGGACGGCGTGATTACCATTAACGGCCCCGTATCCGCGTTTACGCGGGAGATGCTGGTGGCCGGCCTGCTGCCGCCCAATACGGAGATCCATCGCGATGCGCTGGCCTGCAAAACGGTTAATTACGAACAGATACCGCCTGCGCTGGTGATCGATCACCTGACGGGTTACGGCTTTCGCGATGTGAGCCTGAAGGTGTACCCCGGGGAGATCTTAGGCCTTGCCGGCGTGGTCGGCGCGGGCCGTACGGAATTGGCAACCACCATATTTGGGCGCGATATCGTCAAGAGCGGCAAGGTAACCCTCTGCGGGCGGGACGTAACAGGGTGCAGCACGCGGCAAATGCTCAACGCCGGGCTCAATTATGTGGCGGAAGATCGTTTTTTAAACGGAATTTTCCGCATCAGCGACGTGGCCGCCAATACTACCGCCGCCCATCTGGATCAGATGTCCAAAGTGTTCATTAACTTTAAGGAAGAGCGCAAGGTGACCGAGCGGTTTATCGAAGCGTTCCGTACCATGGTGACGGGGCACGATCAACTCATCGGAACCCTTTCCGGCGGAAACCAGCAAAAGGTGGTCATCGCCCGTTCGCTTTCCACCGACCCCCGCGTACTGATCCTGGACGAGCCAACCCGCGGCATTGACGCGGCGGCGCGCGGCGACGTGTACGCGATCATCGAGCAGTTGAAGGCGGACGGTCTGGCAATCCTGCTGATCTCCTCGGATATGGAGGAGATTGTGGAACTGAGTGATCGTGCACTTACGATGTACTGCGGACACATTAACCGGGAGTTCGCAAAATGCGATATCACGCAGGATTCTTTAATGGCGGCCGCATTCGGTGTGACGGAAGGGAGCGCGAAGGATGCTTAAAAAGCTGCTGCATTCCCGCGAGATCACAGCCATTGGCTTCGTGATTATGATGTTTCTGGGCGTCGGGGCCATTAACCCGACATTCCTCTCAGCATCGAACATCTGGTTGTGCTTCAACAGCAGCGTGGTGTACACGGTGGTCGCAGTAGGCATCGCGCTGGTGATCATCACCGGCGAGATCGACGTTTCGGTAGGCGCGACGCTGGGCATAACGGCAGCGGTCAGCGGCACGATGATCCGCAATGGGCAGCCGTGGGCGCTCGCCATCGGCGCAGCGCTGCTGGTGGGTCTGCTGGTCGGCACCATCAACGGCTTTGGGGTTACGGTGTTTAAGATTCCTTCGATCATCATGACGCTGGGCACCAACGCCATTGTGCGCGGTATGACCTATGTATACACCGACGGCAAATGGGTGGAGAACATCCCGTTTGACTTCAAGAACCTCTCGCAAGGCAAGCTCTTCGGGTCGATCACGCTGTTCTACCTGGGTACGATACTGTTGATCATTGCGATTCACCTGATTTTAACCCGCACCAAGCGCGGTCGGTATTTTGCGGCGGTGGGGGATAACATCGGCGGCGCTACGCTACT
>JAJFVI010000278.1 GCA_021371895.1 Eubacteriales bacterium
GGAAGATGTCCAGCTTGTGCGTCTTGAGGGCGACGACATACTGGTTGGCGAAGTCCTCGGCCGACAAGTAAAGCCAGCGCGAGCCGGGCCTGGACTGGTGCACCTGGTTGCAGATGCCCTGCAGGAGGTGCGTCTTGCCGATGCCGTAGCCGCCATGCAGGAAGAGCGGGTTAAAAGGGCTCTTTTCCTCGCGGACGACGGTCATCGCGGTGTTGTAGGCAAGCTGGTTCTTGGGACCGACGACAAACGTGTCCAGCGTCAGCTTCAGCGGCGATGTGCCCGGGGCTTGGCGGACCGCGGGGGTTCGCTTGAGCGCGCTGACGGCCCGCTGGGCCTTCATCGGGGCCGGGGCGGTTTTTTCGCCGGAGGCCAGCAGGGAACTATCGATCTGGAAACGGATCGGCAGCGCCTGGCCGTAGACCTCCGTGACGGCCTCTGCGATCGCCGGCTGGAAGTGGCCCTCGATCCAGTTGCTGATGAACGGATTGGCGGAAACGACCTCGAACCGATTTTCATTCATGGTCAGCCTGATGGCCTGCTTAAACCAGACCTGATATTGTGTACCGCCTATTTTCTCAGCAATTCGCTGATGCACTTCTTTTATCTCATCCCTGAAAACCGCCTGCATGACAATACTCCATCCGTCAAAAGATTAAAAAGGATCATGGTGAACTACCCAGGTGCCTCGTTCTTCGCCAAATCATAGGCAGGGTGCGGGTGGTTTGCAACCGTCATTTTCGCAAATTCTTTTCAACACTGATAAGGCTCTCGTAATCACTCAACTTATGAGCAAAAAAATTTTGTTTTTCACACATTTTACACATCGTAAAGTGCGGTTGTGGATAACCTGTTGAAGGGAGTTCAAACATTTAAATGCAAAATGCAAAACGACGCATCAAAAATCAAAAAGACCATCGCCAAACATGGGAAACAAACGCGTTTCCAACGCTGATAGAGAGGGTTTGCGTTTTTGTATGGGTAGTGATATAGTTTTCGTCACAGGATGGTTTTTAACAGATCGTGAAATTAACAGAGTTGAAGAATTCAGCGAGAAATGAAACGATGGAATGCAAAAAGGAACGCAATTTGAAAAACTGCACGTGTACGTATGAGGGCTGCGGCAAGCAGGGCATTTGCTGCGAGTGCATTCAGTATCATCTGAAGAGCCGCCAATTGCCGGGCTGCTGCTTTCCGCCGGAGGCAGAGGCGACGTATGACCGGAGTTTTAAGGCGTTTGCCAAGGCGTGGAAACTTTAGTCGGGGGACGATAGCGGTAATTCTTTTGACGGGATTTACAGGATTAACAGGATTTAGAGTTAAAGGCAAAGGTAAAAGCGCGGAAGCTTGCTGGTGACTAAGCGAATCCCCCCTCCCCCTTGGCAGGGGCCGGGATACACAGGCAAACGCTCACGGCCAAGCAGAGCTTGACCGTGCCACCCGGGGGAATAGCACGGGCAAAACGCGCGTGATACCGGGTTGAGCGATTTTTGGGTGAGAAATGAGCGAATCGCCAGACGGTTCGCAGTGCGGCGCTTGATAAAATGGGCAAAAACAGGAGTTTACAAATGAAGACAACAATTGTGTGCGCGATTTGCGTTATGGCGGCGATGCTGAGCGGCTGCACGAGCCCGCTGAGCGAAGGCATCAATTATTATCACCAGGTTGCGCCCGAGGTGCGTATAGGGATGAGCAAGGAGGAGGCGTTGTCGATCCTGGAGCCGGCGACGGCGATGCTGCCGGAGGATGAGAAGCGCCCGCCGGAAGTCTTTACCAATGATAAAGGCCAGCTCGTAGAAATCTATTTCTTCCGTTCGAACGCCTATTACGATGATGTTCTGACGGATGATGAGTTTACGCCGTACATGTTTACCGATGGCCGGCTGATGGCGATCGGGTGGGCGGCGCTGGGCGGGCCCAAGACGCAGGGTATGCCGTATCCGCGCACCAATTATCATTTTGGCGTGGGGTACGGGTATCATCACTGGTAGGGTACACATAGCAAATCTTAAGAATCAAATAGCAAAATGACGGATTGAATGATGAGACAGGGGATATGGGGTTTGGCGGGGGCGGTGTTGGCGGGTCTGTTGACAGGGTGCACAGCGCCGAAGGCGCGGATGGTGCGGGATTTTGATTTTGACTGGAAGTTCATCAAGGAGGATGTGCCGGGGGCGCAGGCGCTTGAGTATGATGACAGTGGCTGGCGCGATGTGCAGGTGCCGCACGATTGGAGCATCGAGGGGCCGTACAGCCAGGAGTGGGCCAGCGGGACGGGCTTTCTGCCGGCGGGCATCGGCTGGTATCGTAAGACGTTCCCTGTCGATCCATCGCTGCAGGGCAAGATCATCACCATCGAATTCGATGGGGTGTACAACAACTCGGACGTGTGGATCAACGGCCAGCACTTGGGCAGGCGGCCGTTCGGGTATATCGGATTTGAGTATGACCTCACGCCGCATATCATATTTGGAAACGAGAACGTGGTTGCGGTGCGGGTCGATCATTCGGACTTTGCCGATTCGCGATGGTACACCGGCAGCGGCATTTACCGGCACGTCCGGCTGAATATCATGGAGCCGGTGCACATCGCGTATTGGGGGACGTACGTGACCACGCCAAAGGTGGACTTGCCCGCCTCTGCAAACATGCGTCCATCTGCCGAGGTGAAGATGCAGACCACGGTTGAGAACAAGTCGGGGCAGATGCAGTCGGTGTCGCTATTTTCGGAGGTGTACGCGCCCGATGGGCAAATTGTTGCTCGGCTGGTAAGCAGCAAGGCGCTCGAGGCGGGGAAGACAGAGGTGTTCGAGCAGGAGACGGCGCTGAGCGATGTGCAGTTGTGGGATCTGACGCCGGCGAAACAATACCCCTCCGGCCGCAGCGCGGCCACCTCCCCTTATCAAGGGGAGGAGTTAACTAAAGCGGGCGAGATGCCCGTGTCACACAGCGCAAACGCTCACGGCCAAGCACAGCTTGACCGTGCCACCCGGACGAATAACACGGGCGGGACGCCCATGCCACTTTATACGCTTAAGAGCGTGGTGAAGGTGGACGGCAAAGTAGTGGATGAGATCCAGACGCCGTTTGGGATACGGACGTTTGCGTTTGACCCGGATAATGGGTTCACTTTGAACGGGCGGAATCTGAAGCGGAAGGGGATGTGTCTGCATCATGACGGCGGGGTGGTGGGGGCGGCGGTGCCGGAGAAGATGTGGGTGCGAA
>JAJFVI010000309.1 GCA_021371895.1 Eubacteriales bacterium
TACATGGCGGGTGTAGCGTGAGGGGCTGCCTTTGAAGTACAAGAAAGTCGTCTGGGAGCGCGGACGAACGCGGTATGACCGGACGATTATCCTGTATTCCTAAAAGGGAGCATTGCGACCTTAAAACGAGGCACACGTCCGAAGGTTTCCAAAGGGCGAGCGGAAAGCCCTTTGGTGCGCCCTCATGCGCATCCCTGCCCACCTCGTACAGGCAATATGAAATCTAAAAAATTACGAAGGAAAGAACACTCCCTCTTTCTCCCCTTTCTTTTAAAAAGAAAGGAACGAGGCCCCCTTTCACGGGGGCCCCGAGGGTTGCACAGGGCGAGCGAAAAGCCTTTGCTTATGTCACCTGCTGTATTTAGGCCGCTTTACGTACGTGGTGTGCAGTAACTTGTGCGCCTTGTGGCTGTTGGGCTTCTCCAGATAATCATCGTAGATCTTCTTGATCATGGGGTTCTGATGGCTTTTGCGATAGGTCTTTTCCGCGTCTTCGCGGTAAAGCGCCTTGGCACGTTCGGAGCGGATATCCATCTCCGAGCGGGTCGTCGCGTTCACAATCGGCTGACCGCCGCCGTTTACGCAGCCGCCGGGGCAGCCCATGATCTCAATGAAGGCATACTGCTTCTCGCCATTTTTCACAGCGTCCAGCAGCTTGGAGGCCATGCCGGTGCTGCTGGCGACGGCTACGTTTACATCCAGGTCGCCGATTTTCACGGTTGCTTCTTTAATGCCTTCCACGCCGCGTACCGCGCAAAAGTTGACGTCTTCCAGTTCCTTGCCGGTAATGAGGGTATAGGCGGTGCGCAGCGCCGCTTCCATTACGCCGCCGGTCGCGCCGAAAATGACGCTGGCGCCGGTGCTCTCGCCCAGAAGGCAGTCGAAATCCTCGTCCGGGAGTTTGGCAAAGTCGATGTTGAATTCCTTAATCATGCGGGCCAGCTCGCGGGTGGTGATAACCACATCCACGTCCGGGTAGCCGCCGTTGGCCAGTTCCGGTCGCTTCGCCTCGAATTTCTTGGCGGTGCAGGGCATTACGGAGACGACGACGATGTCTTTGGGGTCGATATCGGCCTTCTCGGCGTAATAGCTCTTGATCATCGCGCCTTCCATCTCGTGAGGGCTCTTGCAGGAGGAGAGGTTAGGCAGGAATTCCGGATAGTAGTACTCGCAGAACTTGATCCAACCCGGGGAGCAGCTGGTGATCATCGGCAGCACACCGCCAGTGGTGATGCGATTCACCAGCTCGCTAGCTTCTTCCATAATGGTCAGATCGGCGGCAAAATCGGTATCGAACACCTTGGCAAAGCCCATGCGCCGCAGCGCTGCGGCCATTTTGCCCGTGACGCTCGTGCCCATGGGAATGCCGAACTCCTCGCCCAGCGTGGCGCGCACGGCAGGCGCGGTTTGCACTACCACGTGCTTGGTCGGGTCGTTTAAGTACTTCCAAACGAGGTCGGTTTCATCCTTTTCGTGCAGCGCGCCCACAGGGCACACGGTAATGCACTGCCCGCAGTTGATGCAGGCCATATCGGAAAGGTGCATCTCCCAGGGGGAAGCAATTGCGGTTTTGAAGCCGCGCTTGGTAGCGCCAATCACGCCGACGTTTTGCACCATATCGCACGCGGCAACGCAGCGGCGGCACAGGATGCACTTATTGTTATCCCGCACGATGGAAGGGGATGCGTCGTCGATCTCGTAATGGTTTTTCTCACCGGCGTATTCGTCGCCGTTTTCCACACCCAGATCCAGGCACAGCTTTTGCAGCTCGCAGCTCTGGCTGCGCACACAGGTGAGGCAGCGTTTATCGTGATTGCTCAGTATCAGTTCCAGCACGGTTTTCCGCGCCTCGCGCAGCGCCGGGGTATTGGTTTTCACCACCATATCCTTGGTAACGGGCAGCACGCAGGCCGCCTGAAAAGCACGCCCGCCGACGTCCACCACACACATGCGGCAGCTGCCGGATTGATTAATATCCTTCAAATAGCATAGCGTGGGAATCTTCACGCCCGCAAGGCGCGATGCCTCCAGTACGGTCGTACCGGAAGGAACCTCCACTTGCACGCCGTCGATGGAAAGCGGTATCATCTGTTCCATGGTTGTTCCTCCTCGTTATCTCTTCTCGATCGCGCCAAAGCGGCACTTTTCGACGCAGCTTCCGCACTTGATGCACTTGGTCGTATCGATGACGTGCCGTTCCTTCACCACGCCGGTGATGGCATCAGCGGGGCAAACCTTGGCGCAGGCCGTGCAGCCGCGGCACTTATCGGTAATATAGAAGTTCAGCAGCGCCTGGCAATGATGCGCGGGGCAGCGTTTGTCGCGGATATGTGCCTCGTACTCATCGCGGAAGTAGTGTATGGTGGAAAGCACGGGGTTGGGTGCCGTCTGCCCCAGGCCGCATAGCGCGGTGGCTTTGATGTTCCTGCCCAGCCTTTCCAGCTTCTCCAGATCGCCTTCCACGCCCTTGCCGTTGACGATCCTATCCAGAATTTCCAGCATCCGCCGCGTGCCAATACGGCAAGGTGTACACTTGCCGCAGCTTTCGTCCACGGTGAAATCCAGGAAAAAGCGGGCAATATCCACCATGCAGTTGTCTTCATCCATGACGATCATACCGCCGGAACCCATCATGGAGCCGATTTGCGTAAGCGTATCGTACTCGATGGGGATATCCAGCAGTTCCGCCGGGATGCAGCCGCCGGAGGGGCCGCCGGTTTGCACGGCCTTGAACTTCTTGCCGCCGGGGATACCCCCGCCGATATCGTAGATGATCTCGCGCAGCTTCGTTCCCATGGGGATTTCCACAAGTCCGGTGTTGTTGATCTTGCCGCCCAGCGCGAAGACCTTCGTGCCGGTGCTTTTTTCCGTACCGATAGAACGGAACCAGTCCGCGCCGTTGATGATGATCTGGGGTATATTGGCGAAGGTTTCGACGTTATTGATGTTGGTAGGCATCGCAAAGAGGCCCTTCACCGCCGGGAAGGGCGGTTTGGATCTGGGTTCGCCGCGCATGCCTTCGATGGAGGCCATCAGCGCCGTTTCCTCACCGCAGACGAACGCGCCGGCGCCCAGGCGGATAGAAATATCAAAGTCGAAGCCGGAGCCCAGGATGTTTTTGCCCAGCAACCCGTATTCGCGGGCTTGCTTGATGGCAATTTCCAGGCGTTTGACCGCTATGGGATATTCCGCGCGCACATAAATGTAGCCTTCGGTCGCGCCTACGGCGAAACCGGCGATAGTCATTGCCTCCAGCACCGCGTGCGGGTCGCCTTCCAGCACCGAGCGATCCATAAATGCGCCGGGGTCGCCCTCGTCAGCGTTACAGACCATGTATTTCTGCTCACCCTTGGAGGCTGCCGCGAACTTCCACTTCAGCCCTGTGGGGAAACCTGCGCCGCCGCGGCCGCGCAGGCCGCTATCCAGCACGACCTGAATGACTTCCGCGGGCTTCATGGAGGTGAGCACCTTTTCCAGCGCCTTGTAGCCGTCAAAGGCAATGTATTCGTCGATATTCTCCGGATCGATGACGCCGCAGTTGCGCAGCACAATACGCTTTTGCTTCTGGTAAAACCCGATGCTTTCCAGCGACAGGTGCTGTTCTTCGCCCCGTTCCTTATCCTGATACGTCAGGTGCTTGACGATGCGGCCTTTGAGCAGGTGTTCGCTTACGATCTCGTCTACGTCCTCCACGCGGACATGGGAATAAAAAGTGCCTTCGGGATAGACGATCACTACGGGGCCGGCAGCGCAAAGGCCAAAGCAACCGGTGCGGACAATCTTGATCTCTTTGTCCAGACCGAATTTTACGATCTGCTCCTCAAAGCGCTTGATAATTTCGCCGGAGCCCGACGAAGTACAGCCGGTGCCGCCGCAGCAAAGCACCTGTGCGCGATAAAAGTCCATGGTATTTCCTCCTTAGGTGTGTGCTGTTATTGGTCTTCCGAAGCGCCGATGGAGTACTCCAAAACGGGGTTGCCGTTTACGATGTGCTCAGTCACAATGCGCGGCACCATGTTAGGGTTGAGCTTTACGTAGGTCACCTTGCCCTGACCAGGAACGATGACGTCCACCATAGGCTCCAATCGGCACATGCCGATGCACCCGGTTTGCGACACGGTCACGTTTTGCAGGTTACGCTTCCTGATTTCGTCCATGAAGGCCAGCATCACGGGGCGCGCGCCGGCGGCGATACCGCAGGTTGCCATGCCGACGACCACGCGGATGTCGCTGTCCGCGTCCTTGCGGTACGCGACGCGTTCAAGGGTTTTTTGACGGATTGCTTCCAGTTCAGCAATGGATTTCAAGTTGTTACACCTCCAAAATGGGTTTAAACTCTTCTTCGATGGCATCCCGCATCCATTGGATAACGTCGGGATTATTGAGCGGAACCCCATCCAGCGCCCGCTGTACTTCGCGGGTGTCGAAATCGGCTTCCAGCCCGCGGCCCCGGGCGGTGAAAACGAATGCGGGGGTTTGGGGGTTGAGCAGTACCAGCGTCAGCAGTGTATCGCACATATTACCCATCGAGGGGCAATCGATGTGGCGAAGGTCAAAGACCGCTGTGAGCGTCGTACCTGCGCCAAGTGCGCTTTGGATGGTCACGCCACCGCCGGTTCGCTCGGCGTTTTCCAGTAGCAGCGGTATGCCGAGTCCAACTTTGCGCGTCGTTCGGGTGGTGGTAAATGGATCGGTAACATGGGCCAGCAGTTGTGGAGCCATACCGTCGCCATCGTCCGTAAAGACAATCGTGAGCCGGTCGCGCTCATCTACCGTAAAGGAAATCGACACGGTTTTCGCGTGTGCCTTCACGCTGTTTTGGGCAATGTCCAAAACGTGCATGGAGAGATCCCGCATATCAATCCCTGTATTTTTCGAGTATCGAGGGAATCTCGTCCGCCGTCAGTCGGCCATAAACCTCATCGTTGACCATCATGACGGGTGCGAGGCCGCAGGCGCCCAGGCAGCGGGTAGCCTGCAAAGTGAACTGTCCGTCCTTCGACGTAATGCCGACTTTGATGCCAAGCTCTTTTTCAACTCTGTCCAAAACCTTCTGAGAACCGCGCACATAGCAGGCCGTGCCGAGGCACACACCGACAACGTACTTGCCCTTGGGCTGCAGGGAAAACTGGGAGTAAAAAGTAGCGACTCCGTATACATCGCTCAGCGTCGTTCCCAACGCATCCGCGATGTATTCCTGCGCATCCAGCGGAACGCAGTCAAAGATGCTCTGTGCCGCTTGCAGCACGGGCATCAGCGCCCCTTTTTGTCCCTTGTGTTCGTCGATCGCTTCCTGAAGCTTGGCGAACTTATCCTTCTGTTCGGTCATTGCAGCCTGAACCCTCCTTAAAATCTTTCCTACACCATAAAGCTGCGTAAACAATGTATAAACGCAGCATGTATATTTTACCATACACGAACACAAAATGCACGCGGTTTGGGAATTATTGTGTTATTTTTTTGACAATATTTTCGAAAGATACAGCAGGAATACAAAACAATTTCAAAATCATCCAATTTCGCGTCTGTTTTTTCATAATATCCGCACAAATACGTCTGCCGCCATCGTGAATGTTCGGATGTACATGCATCCTTCATCCCATCGGGCGATCCAAACGAATGAAGGATGAGCAGCCTTAAAGCAATGGGTAGACTGAAACCTTTTCAGCGAACAAGATTGCCATGCAACAACCGCTGATTCAGTTCCCAAAGGGCGGTTTTCTGATCGTGCCAATACACAAGATCATAAGCGTTCTGATACAAACACCATCTCATATCCAAGTGCTCATCGGACAGGGTTATTTCACCCTCAAACGGCATGGCGAAAAAGTACATCGGGCAAATCAGGACATCGTTTCCCCATTCATCGTGAGCGGCGAAAATATCGGCAGGCAGAGAGCTGACCGTATCCAGACGATATAACGGAGCATCAGCCGCAACGCCTGCTTCCTCAAAGGTTTCCCGCAACGCGGCTTGCTGGATGGTTTCGCCCTCTTCTACACCGCCCGATACTCCTTGCCAGCATTTAGTGTCGTCGGTACGCTGAAAAACCGCATACTCCCATTCCCCCTCTTGGTTCTTACGGTATAGGTAAACGTGGACGTTGACCGGTTGTCTCATTGTATCCCTACTTTTCTCCCACTTCTTACAGTAGCTTAGTTTATTACAATCGATTTTTTCAGGATAACAGCACGAGAAGTCGCATATGTGAAGAAGTCTTACGCCTCTAAAATGAATGTCGGCATCTCGCTTAATCAAAAACCGGCCCGTGTCAGCGGAAAGCACCGCACGGGGCCGGTATGGCGCCGTTAATCGGCTTTGATGCTTTGCAGCAGTTCGAACACCGCACGCGCTGTCGGTTCCGGTAGCTCCAGAGCAAAGGTTTTCTCCGCGATATCGCACAGCTGATGAGCGTCGGACGAGCGAAGCACAAAACGCCCCCGCAGCGCTTCCGGAGGGCAGGCGACGCCCGCGACGGCCTCCACCACCGGGTACTGGGGTAAAGGCGGCATCAGTCCCAGCGCAACGATCATGCTGTTGGCGCCGCGGTTGATATGCGCGGGAACGTCAATGCCGCCAAACTGCCTGACCAGTGTGCCGATCTGCGCAAGCGTCAGGTCGGTCGCGCTGATCAGCAGTTTCTTTTCGCTGCCAGCAGGCTCATCGTCCAGCCCACGTATGATTTGGTTGCCGAACAGATCCGCGTGGTTTTCCATGTCCGGCAGGTGGGCGTATACGATATCGCCAAAGTCGAGCGCCGCCTTCGCCGTGGGAAAATATGCGAGCACATGCACTTCCTCGCGGGAAGCAACCTCCATGCCGGGAATCACCTGCACCCCGTACGCGCGCCCGGCAGCCATCGCCGCCGGTACGTTGAGCGCCGTGTTGTGATCCGTCAGCGCGATCACAGCCAGCCCTTTCACCTTCGCCATGCCCACCAGATTCCAGGGGGTCATGTCGTCGTCTCCGCAAGGCGAAAGGCAGCTGTGCATATGCAGATCGCAGTAAACTTGCATGCTGTGCCTACCGCGCCGATGGTGCGACGCCCGCCGCAGCCATGCGGCCGCAAATATCGTAGGCCGTCATTTCCGTTTCGAGCACGGCCAGCCCTTCCTCCTCCGCCTTGGCTAAGGAAGCGGGTTCCAGGTGGTTGCCTTCCGCCAGAATCACGCAGGCCATTTCCATGAGCACCGCCACGGCGACCACGTTAACGTGCGTTTGTACGGTCGTCCATGCCATACCCTTTTGCCCGTGCGCGAGCACCCAACTCAGCAAATCACAGGCGTAGCCGCAGGAAATTTCCGTGTCGGAGGCACTGTTTTTCGTAACGATCGTGGCGTCCAATAGCGTCGCCAGTTCGCTGATTTTCATCGCTATTCCCCTATTCTCTGGTGGTTTTCGCCAGCTCGACCATCTTTTGCGCCATAATTTTAAGCTGGTCTTTCATAATATGAATGCAGTCCATCTTGCTGGCGTGGCCGCGCACGATGTCCTCCGCGAAAGTGCGGCAGGTGGGGCTGCCGCAGCTGCCGCAATCGTAGCCGGGCAGGGATTTTTCAATCGCTTCCATTTCTTCCATCTTTCGCATGGCTTCAGCGATGTCGTCGTCCAGCTTCATCACGCTGTTGGGTGTGATTTTCTTGGTGGTTTGCAGGGGGTACTTGGTCAGATACGACGCTTTGACAGCCTCGTCGGGATGCCGCAGATCGGCACCTTTAATGAGGGTGCGAATGGCGTTACGCGCAATATAGCCGTTCTCAAATGTCAGCGGCCCGCCTACACAGCCGCCGGTGCAGGCGGCTCCTTCAAAGAAAACCAGATCGCGAAGTTTGTTGTTTTCAATCTCTTCCAGCACATGGATCACGTTTTCGATGCCGTCCACCGCCATGCTGTTTTCCGGGCACACCGCGGCCGCCTCGCCGCCGTTGTTCGCCCAGCCCACGCCATAGGCGGTTGCGCGGGACAGGTTCAGGGCGCTTGGGTAGTTTTTAATATGCCCGGCGAGCAGGCCGTAAATCTCCAACATCGATATCGCGCCGTCCACAGCGGATGTTTCCTGCCCGATGGGGTTGCGGATTGCGGTCATCTTTGCCGCGCAGGGCGTGATGAAAAAGCATCCGACCTCATTTTCGGATACGCCCCGCTTTTGGCAAAATTCGCGCTTCGCCACCATCGCGGCGACTTCCATGGGCTGGCGCATATCGATGATGTGCGAAATCAGTTCGGGAAAGCGCACTTGAATGAGGCGCGTAATGGCCGGGCAGGCAGAAGAGATGATCGGATACTGATCCGGTGTAATATTACGCATCCGCTCGCGGATAGCGCGGGTTACGATGTCCGCGCCCGCCGCAACCTCGAATACGTCGTCAAAGCCCATGCGCAAAAGACCCTCAAGAATTTGCGACGCGCTCGCCAGTTTTTTAAATTGCCCGTACAGCGAAGGCGCGGGCAGCGCGATTTTATACTTAAAGCGATTAATCGTCGCCAAAGGATCGGTTTGCGCATACTTGGCGTGAAATTCGCACACCCGAATACATTCGCCGCAGTCGATGCAGCGTTCATCGATGATGTGCGCCCGCCCGCCGCGCACGCGGATGGCCTCGGTGGGACAGCGCTTGAGGCAGTTGGTGCAGCCCCTGCATTTATCCTTGTCCAGTCGTACGGAGTGAAACCGTTTGTCTTCCATTCCCGGAACCTCGCTTCCCCGGCGGGCCGCCCGCGTGCCGCGTGCCGCTCGCCCGAACCCTGTGATTATTCTTTACAGATGAAATAACATCCGGATCTGCGTGCCCTTGCCGACCTCACTCTGGATGTTGAACTCATCCGCGTTGCGTTTCATATTGGGCAGGCCCATGCCCGCGCCGAAGCCAAGGTTGCGCGCCTCTTCGCCCGCGGTGGAAAACCCTTCCTGCAGCGCCTGCTCAATATCGGGGATGCCCGGGCCGATATCGGCAGATAACAGGCGAATCTCCGAGGGCGTCATGGTCATCGAAAGCGTTCCGCCAAGGCTGTGGATAATCATGTTCAGCTCCGCTTCGTAACTGGATACGGCAATGCGCCGCAGCACGGCGCTGTCCACCCCAAGCTGCTTCAGTTTGCGCTTGATGGCCGCCGATGCGTCCCCGGCGGTAGCGTAATCCCGGGCGGACACCTCATAGGCGTCCGCCAGCGTATATTCCTGCATGTCTTTCCCCATTCGCTTCTGCGCCGTTATTTAGTCCGGCTGCGCCCGGTCGTTATTGCCGCGGATCCCCGCCGTATAGAGCAGCCCGCAGGTGGTAAACGTGGTATGGCGGGTGGTGAGCGCTACAATGCCGATTTCGTCGGCCTCGCGGAGCACATCGTCCCCGGGCACCTTGCCGCGTGCGAACACGATGCAATGAATATCCAGCATGCCCGCGGTGCGGATGACGTGGATATTCGTAAGCCCCGTGATCAGAACGGTTTTCCCCTTCACAAACGCCAGCACGTCGCTCATTAAATCGGAGCCGCACGCCGTACTGACCTCCTGCGTAAGCGCGTCGTTACCGCACAGAACGCGCGCGTCCAGAATCTTGATGACCTCGGTAATCGTCATATCGGTCCCTCCCCGTCGGCGCGGCTATGCCGCGCGCATTGGAAAAGCGGGATCCGGCGCGCATTCGCGCATCCGGCCATGGCGAAACGCGCATTTTCAGCCTTGTCCCTTGTAGCACGGCAAAAAATCTGTTACCATGGGCATGTTTATTATACCGTTTAGGGGGCGCAAGATGCAATACCATTTGGAGACGATTCCCGTTTGGGAAGCCATGGAGTGGAAAGGCGAATGTCCGCTCTGCGCGCTGGAACGGAAAACCGAGCGGGAGGAAATCGAGCGCACGCTCGGCGCTAGCGTGATGGAGCCGGACGTTCGCGTGCGCTTCAACGAGCGCGGCGCATGCCGCAACCACCAGAAAATGCTTTTTCAGGGGCAAAATTGCCTCGGTCACGCGCTGATCATGGACTCCCATACGCTTTTAAAGCTGGAACAGCTGCAAAAATTACAGCAACAGGCACATTCCGCCGCTAAGGCGAAGAGCAGTCTGTTTCATAAAGCACAGGAACCGGAGCGGATTGCCGCGGCGCTATCAGAAATGAGCGCGTACTGCGTGGTGTGCGACGCGATGGACACCCACATGGCACGCTACCGTTATACAGTTCTCCACCTTTGGAAAACGAGCACGGATTTTCGCGCAGCGTGGAGCGCTTCCCACGGCGCGTGTCTCCCCCACGTCGAAGCGCTGCTGAAAACCGCCCACGACGTGCTAAAGCCTACCGAATATAATGCCTTTGCCGAGGAAGCGCTTGGGCTGCTGATCACGCAGCTTACCAGCGACGAGAAGGATTTAGCCTTGTTTGCGAGTAAGTTTGACTATCGCAATCAGGCGATGCCCTGGGGCGAAAGCAAAACCGCCGCGGAGCGCGCAATCAACCGCCTGCGTGGCTGGTGCGTGGGCGCGGAGCCATATCTGCACGAGAAATGAACGCGGCGACCGTAACGCCGATTATTGATTTTCCTCGGTTACGAAATGCTCCAGCAGCACTCCCGCTTCCTGGAACACTTCCAAAGCGAACGGGTCCGGGTACGCCTCCTCGAAGATGATGCGCTTGATGCCGACGTTGACGATCATCTTGGCGCAGACCGAGCAGGGCTGGTGCGTGCAGTAGATGGTTGCCCCGTCGATGGAAATGCCCAACTTGGCTGCCTGAATAATGGCGTTCTGTTCGGCGTGAATGGCGTAACACATTTCCGTGCGGGTGCCGGAAGGGATGCCCAAGCGGTCGCGCATGCACGTGCCGCGTTCCCGGCAGGTTTTAAGCCCCGCAGGCGCGCCATTGTACCCGGTGGTCATAATGCGCTTGTCTTTCACGATCACCGCACCCACGGAACGCCCCGCGCGGTAGCAGCTGGACCACTCGGAAATCAGCTTTGCCATTTTCATAAAACGAATATCCCACTTGTTCAAGGCTTTCGCCTCCTTTTGCCAGCATTATACAGGAAAATGATCGGCTTGGCAACGTATCCGTCACAACCGGCATGCGGTAGCGTCAGCCGGTTAATATAGCGAATAGCGCCGGCGGCACGGATTCACCCGTACCGCCGGCGCTATTATATTTACCTTATGACTGCTTCGCGACGACCGTAGCAGCGCTACATTTCGTCTGACTCATCATCTGCGCACTCCGGTAGCGTCGGTGTTTCCCCACCGCCGTAGATCGCGCGCAATTCGTCGGTATCCGTACCGTCCTCCCGGTGAACGATCAGCGGGGGCAGCCAGTGCAGTGTTGGCCTTGCGTTTTTCACCGCCTCAACGAGCACCAGATAGGGCGCTTTGCTCGCCTTGACGCACACCGTGCGCAGGCGCTTGGGTTCCAAACGGCATTTCCGCAGCGCGTCCATCAATTCCAAGGCGCGCGCAGCCGGAAAAACCATCCATAGCCGACCATGGTTTTTCAGCACCGCGGCGCACACCGCTACCGTGTCGGCAAGGGCACATTCCGTTTCATGCCGGGAAAGCAGGTGCGCTTCCGTGTCGCTTGGGATGATGCCGCCCTGTTTGCCATAGGGCGGATTGCACACGACGGCATCCATGCTTGCTGTGCCAAGACGTTTGGCGGCGTTGCGGAAATCCTCGTCGTATACGTCGATGCGGTCTTGCAGAGCATTAAGCAGTACGCTTCTTTTGGCCATGTCCGCCATATTGTGCTGCCATTCGAAGGCATAAAAGTGCGCCGAAGGTTCCATTCGGCTCATCAACAGCGGCAGTATTCCCGTGCCCGTACCCATATCCGCCACCCGGTCACCCGACCGCAGGCGCGTAAAATAAGCCAGTAACACCGCGTCCATGCCAAAGCAGAAGCTTTTTGGCTTTTGCAGGATGCGCAGACCACCGTTTTGCAGGTCGTCCAGCCGTTCGTCCGGAGCGTAAAATTGATTATTGCTCAATCAGCGTCAGCCCTTCGGTGGTACAGAAACCCGTTTGGTTGCTATAGCGTACTTCGCACCACGTATCACCCACACGCAGCACCTGCGCCACGCTGTTTTGGGGTATCTCCATCATCCAGCCGCTCTGGTCGGTACAGCTTGTCCACAGGGAGAGGCTTGTAGCATCCGCAAGCGGAGTAATCAGCGCGTAGGTTTCCGTATCCGGTACGGCGAGCGTCGGGTCCTCAGGAACGTTTTGGGTGTCCCCGGTGCTTTCGTCGGCAGTCGTATCGTCCGTACTGTCTGCGGAAGTGGACGTATCGGTATTCGTGGTCTCGTCCGTACTGTCGCCGGTCGTTTCGGCTTCCGTAGCGTCGCTTTCGCTTAGCTCGGCGGGTTTTGTGTCCGTCAGGTACTGGGTTCTCACGTAACCGACGTAAGCGCCGTACTGTATCTGGCACCATGTGGAACTCCGGGTAAGTACGGACACCTGCGCAAGGCGCGGGATGGCCGTGAGTACCGCTGCGGATCCAGCGGCGCTTACCCGCAGGTTCAGCGAGCCGGAAACCGTATACACCCATGCGATCGCGGCGGTGTTCGCGGTCGTCTCCCCCGCGTCAAAGCGGAGGTAGGCTGTCTGTACATACCCCGTCAGCGAACCATATTGCACCTTGCACCACAAGGTTCCTTTGTCCAGCACCGTAACGGTCGCCAGCCGCGGGATGGTGGTCAGGATGCCGGCGCCCGCCGCGGCACTTTCCCGCAGGTTCAACGAGCCAGAAGTCGTCCACACATACGCGGTCGCCGTTTCGGTATCCGCCGTATCGTCCGTAGTCGAATCGTCCGCTGTAGAATCGTCTACTGTCGTATCGTCCGCCGTCGTATCGTCCGCCGTCGTAT
>JAJFVI010000314.1 GCA_021371895.1 Eubacteriales bacterium
TGCCCCACCAACACCGGCACCGGTATGCGCGCTTCACTGATGCTCCATCTGCCGCTGTTAACACGCTATAAGCAGATGGGCAACGTATCCCAGTCCGTCGCTAAGTTGGGGCTTACCATACGCGGCCTCTACGGCGAAGGCAGCGAGGCGTTGGGTGATCTGTACCAGGTGAGCAATCAGGTTACACTGGGGCACACGGAGGACGAGATTATCGAAGCGGTAACCGCCGTAGGCCGGCAATTGATCGATATGGAAAACGCCCTCCGCTCCCTGAGAGACAAGGACCGCCTCGAACTGGAAGACGGTGTATGGCGCAGTTATGGCGCGCTGCGTTACGCCAAACAGATGGGTGCAGACGAGTTTATGGAAAACTGGAGCCGTCTCCGCCTGGGCGCCGCAATGGGGCTTTTGCCCGTACCGCTTGCCACTGTGGACGAACTGCTGCCCCTCGCGCAGGAAGCCCACGCCAAGAAATTCAAGCACTCCAGCGCCGATTTGATCTCTACCGATCAGGCCCGGTGCGTGATTATCCAAACCAAGTTATCCTGTAAGGAGGGATAATATGCCTATTTTCGGACGTTTTACCCAACGCGCACAGCAGGCCGTTGCCTTTGCGCAGCAAGCCGCCGTGGAACTGAAACAACACTATGTGGGCACCGAGCATCTTTTGCTGGGGCTGCTCAAGGAACCCGGCCCAATACTGGAAAACCTGCTGCCGGAAACCGTGACGTATGATACCATGCTGGAAAAGGTACGCGAACTGGTCGGCGAAGGGGATTCCCCCGTCAGCGGTATGCTGGAGCTGACCCCTCGCAGCAAGAAAATCCTCGAAGGCAGCGTAATCGAAAGCAAGCAGTTCAAGCACGCGTTCGTCGGCACCGAGCATTTCTGGCTCGCGCTGCTGCACGAGGGCGAGGGCGTGGCTGTGAGCCTGCTCAAGGAAATGAACGTGGATACGGAATCGCTGGCCAACAGTCTGACCCAGGCTATGCAGAACAGCCAACCCGACGGCATGGAGGAACCCGGCGAACCCGAGGTTAAGCGCGGCTCCGCCAGCGGCGAATCGGCGCTGGAGAAATACAGCCGCGACCTGACCCGCGCCGCGCTGGACGGCGAACTGGACCCCGTGATCGGGCGCGCTACGGAAATCGAGCGCATCATCCAAATTCTCAGCCGCCGCACCAAGAATAATCCCGTGCTGATCGGCGAGCCCGGCGTGGGCAAAAGCGCCGTAGCCGAAGGGCTGGCGCAGCTCATCGCCGCCGGTAAAGTGCCTGAAACCCTGATTGGCAAGCGGCTCTTGGCGCTCGATCTTGGCAGCATGATCGCCGGCAGCAAGTACCGCGGCGAGTTTGAGGAGCGTCTGAAAGACACCTTAAAGGAAGTCCGCAAGCAGGGCAACGTCATCCTGTTCATCGACGAGTTCCATACGCTGGTGGGCGCGGGCAAGGCCGAGGGCAGCATGGACGCCGCCAATATTTTAAAACCCGCGCTGACGCGCGGCGATCTGCAATGCATCGGCGCGACCACCATTGAGGAATACCGCAAGAACATTGAAAAAGACGCTGCGCTGGAGCGGCGCTTCCAGCCCGTAAAGATAGGCGAGCCCACCCCGGAGGAAGCTTTAGCGATCTTGAAGGGCCTGCGTGACCGTTATGAGGCGCACCATAAGGTGCAAATCACCGACGAAGCGCTCAGCGCCGCCGTGCAACTGGGTGACCGCTACATCAGCGACCGTTTCCTGCCGGATAAGGCGATCGACCTGATGGACGAGGCCGCTTCCCGCGTACGCTTGCGCTCCTTCACCGCTCCGCCGGACGTTCAGGAGCAGGAAGAGCGCCTGAAAGCGCTGAAAATGGAAAAAGAAGAAGCCGTGACGCATCAGGACTTTGAAAAAGCCGCGTCTCTTCGCGATGAGGAGCACAAGCTCAAGGACTTGATCGCTGAAAAGCGCGCTGCCTGGGAGCAGCGTAAAAACACCACCCGCGACGTAGTAACCGATGAGGACATCGCGCAGATCGTGGCGAGCTGGACGGGGATACCGGTCAAAAAGATGACCGAGGGCGAAAGCGAGCGCCTCCTGCACATGGAGGAATTGCTGCACAAGCGCGTCATCGGGCAGGAAGAGGCCATCAGCGCCGTCAGCCGCGCGCTTCGCCGCGCACGCGCCGGCTTGCAGGATCCCGGACGTCCCATCGGCAGCTTTATCTTCCTGGGGCCGACGGGCGTAGGCAAAACCGAGCTTTGCCGGGCTTTGGGCGAGGCGATGTTCGCTGACGAAAACGCCATGATCCGTATCGACATGAGCGAATACATGGAGAAGTTCAGCGTATCCCGCCTGGTGGGTTCGCCTCCGGGCTACGTCGGCTTTGAAGAGGGCGGACAGCTGACCAACAAGGTGCGCCAGAAGCCTTACAGCGTGGTGCTGTTCGACGAGGTGGAGAAAGCTCACCCCGACGTATTCAACATCCTGCTGCAGATTTTGGAAGACGGGCGCCTGACCGACAGCGACGGCCACGTGGTGAACTTTAAAAATACCATCGTCGTCATGACCAGCAACGCCGGGGCGCACAGCATCATCAGCTCTCGTTCGCTGGGCTTCGGGGGCAGCACGGAAACCGTACACGATTACGAAACCATGAAAGAGCGCGTAATGGCCGAAGTCAAGGATGTTTTCCGCCCCGAGTTCATCAACCGCGTGGACGATCTGATCGTATTCCACGCGCTGGAGCCCGACGATATTGAGAAGATTGCCAGACTTATGATGCAAAGCGTCGCCACGCGCCTTTCCCAGCGCGGCATGAAGCTGGAATACGACGACGAAGTCATCTCCTTCCTGGCCAAAGAGGGTTACGACGCCAATTACGGCGCGCGGCCGCTACGCCGCACTATCCAACGCACCGTGGAGGATGCGCTCAGCGAGGAGATCATCGCGGGCCGCGTCGCCCTGGGAGACGCCGTGTGCCTGAGCATGAAGGACGGTAAAATCACCTTTGCCAAAGTGCCGCCACCGCTCGCAGAAATCGCGCAGCTTTCCGCCGTAAAAGCCTGATATGAAAAGCCAAAAGCCGCGTTTTTCGCGGCTTTTGGCAGTTGGGGAGGGAACGCCGTGAACATCGATCAGCTTGTAACCCGGCTGCTGGCCGATCCCGGTTTTATGGGAAACGTCACCACCTGGAAAACCCTGCCGGCATCGGAAGGGCGTTATGAGGAGTTCCCTCCGGCATTGGATTCCCGCATCCGTGCGGTGTTAGAGAAGCGCGGCATTCACAAACTATACACACATCAGGCCGCGAGTTTCCGCGCTGCCCAAGCAGGGCGGGACTTTGTGGTGGTCACCCCCACGGCCAGCGGAAAGACCATGTGCTACAACCTGCCCGTGCTTTCGGCAATCCTGAAAAACCAGGATGCGCGGGCGCTGTACCTGTTCCCCACCAAGGCGCTCTCCGCCGACCAGACCAGCGAGCTTTACGAGCTCATCGAGGCCATGGGCGTGGACGTGAAAGCCTACACCTATGACGGAGATACGCAGGCTGCGGCGCGCAAGTCTGTGCGGCAGGCAGGGCATATCGTGGTGACCAATCCGGATATGCTGCACTCCAACATTCTGCCCAACCACACCAAGTGGGTCAAGCTGTTTGAGAATCTCCAGTACATCGTGATCGACGAAATCCACACCTATCGCGGGATATTCGGCAGCAATTTCGCCAATGTGCTTAGGCGGCTAATGCGCCTGTGCGACTTTTACGGCAGTAAACCGCGCTTTATCCTGTGCAGCGCAACCATCGCCAATCCCGGCGAGCTGGCGAAAACCCTCACCGGGCGGGAAGTGCTGACCATCGACATTAGCGGCGCGCCCATGGGCGAAAGGCATTTCGTCTTCTACAATCCGCCGGTTGTCAACCGGCAGCTGGGCATCCGCAAAGGTGCGCTCAACGAGACGTACGCGCTGGCGAGCCTGCTGCTGGGCAACGGCATCCCAACCATCGTATTCGCCAAAAGCCGCGTTCAGGTGGAGGTGCTCACCCGCCGCCTGAAGGAACAGGCCCGCGATCCCTACGGCTTTTCCGGCCGGGTGCGCGGCTACCGGGGCGGTTACCTGCCCAGCGAGCGGCGGGCTATCGAGCACGGCTTGCGCGCGGGCGAGATCGACATGGTTATCTCCACCAACGCGCTGGAACTGGGTATCGACATCGGCTCGCTGACCGCCTGCGTGCTGTGCGGCTATCCCGGCACCATCGCCAGCACGTGGCAACAGGCCGGCCGCGCGGGCCGCAGAAAAGAAACGGCGCTGACTATTCTCGTCGCTTCCTCCGCCGCCATAGACCAGTACATCGTCAACCATTCCGAATACTTCCTTGCCCAGTCCCCCGAACACGCGCTATTGCAGCCGGATAACCTGTACGTGCTGCTTTCCCACATGAAATGCGCTGCGTACGAGCTGCCTTTCCAGGACGGAGAGCTATTCGGGAACGTGAAGGACACGGAACAGTTTTTAAGCTATCTCACGGAGAACAGCATTCTGCGCCACGTGGGCGGCAGATACCACTGGTCGGCGGAGGATTTCCCCGCCAGCGAAATCAGCCTGCGCTCCGCAACATCGGAAAACTTCGTGATTATTGACATCTCTAACCCCGCGCACCACCGCGTGATCGGCGAAATGGACCGTTACACCGTGCCGATGCTGCTACACGAAAACGCCATCTACATGCATGAGGCCCGGCAGTACCAGGTGGAGAAGCTGGACTTCGACACCTGCAAGGCATTCCTGCGCGCGGTAGACGTGGATTACTACACCGATGCCGATTTGAACGTGAGCCTTTCCGTGCTGGATGAGTTAAAGCAAAAAACGCTTACAAACGGCGTTGAGGTAACGCTCGGGGAGCTGAAAATTACCACTATCGTCAAGATCTTTAAAAAGATGAAGCTGGACACCCACGAAAATCTCGGCTTCGGGCCGGTAATGCTGCCGGAGACCGATATGCACACCGTCGGCATGTGGTGGACGGTGCCGGAAAGCATCACCGTGGGCTATACGAACGATGCCCTGCATGGCGCGCTGATGGGCATCGCCAATCTGCTGTGCATCGTCGCCCCCATCTACCTGATGTGCGCTCCCCGCGACATCAAAGTGATCTACCAGGTGAAAGCCCCGCAAACCGACCGCCCCACCCTGTTCCTTTACGATCAGTTCCCCGGCGGCGTGGGCCTGAGTGAGAAGGCGTACGAAATGCAGGAGCTGCTTTTGGAGCACGCGCTGAATGTGGCTGCCGACTGCCCGTGCGATAACGGCTGTCCAAGCTGTGTCGGCCCGGAAGGCGAGGTTGGCAGGAGCGGCAAGGCAGACGCCATGCGCATCCTCAAGGAGTTGATCGCCTCGTGCCGCGCCTGACGGACAAGCTGCGTATGATGGACGTGGCTGCCAGGGCCCCTGCGCCTTCACAGCCGGCCACACCCGCGCCGACCGATTGCTACCATGCCAGCGAGCATTTTGCGCTAAGTTCCTTCTCACCCCTCAGGCATATGAACGCACCCGTACTCAAACAAATCTTCGGGTTCGACTTCCCCCCTTCCGTCCGGCCGACCGATCTGCTGTTTTTAGACTCCGAAACCACGGGGCTTTCCGGTGGGGCGGGCACTGTGGCGTTTGAGGTGGGGCTTGGCTATCTGTCGGGCGATCATTTTGTGGTGGAGCAGTTACTGATGCGGGATTATCCCGAAGAACCGCTGCTGCTGGAACGAGTTTCCGGTTTTACGTCCGCGTTTCCCGTGCTGGTTACCTTCAACGGCCTCGCGTTCGACGCGCCGCTGCTACAAAATCGCTTTATTATGAATCGTATGCCCGGCCGCCTGTTGCCCTCTTTGCACGCGGACGTACTGCACGCCTCCCGGCGCGTGTGGAAACTTCGCCTTGGCAGCTGCACGCTGCAAAAGCTCGAAAACGCCGTGCTTGGCGTTGCCCGGGAGGAAGACCTGCCCGGCAGCGATGTGCCGAAAACTTACTTTCGTTTCTTGCAAAACGGTGATTTCGGCCCCATTGAGCGCATCCTCACGCATAACCGGCAGGACGTGGTCAGCCTCGCGCAGCTCTTCTTTTTTCTGTGCATGCTGTACGATCGTCCCGAGACCGCCGTGGAACAGGACGATCTGCTTTCGCTGGCCCGCGCCATGCAAAAGCGGGGCGAAGCCGGAAAAGCAAAAAAATGCTACCGCCTGGCGGCCCATGGTCATCAACGCGCCGTCGCTTTTTCCGAACTGGCCGCGCAAGAAAAGCGGGAAGGCAATACCCGACACGCGATCAAACTCTATTCGGCCATGCTGACCCGCGGGGAGGATACCGTTTTCGCCTGCGAAAGTCTGGCCAAGATTTATGAACATCAGTTCAGCGACCCACAGCAGGCGCTCGCCTATACCCGTTTAGGTCTTTTAACGCTTTCCGAGCCCCCCCTGCACGGAGGCGAAGCTGTACAATCGCGCCGAAATGCGTTACAATACCGTTATGCGCGCTTGCGCCGAAAAATATCCAACGCAAAACCACAGGAGGACACCTTATGAAAATGATCGCAAATCTCAAAGCCCGCAGCGCGGCCAAGAAGATGACGCAGGGGGACACCTCCGCGGCACGGAAACTGTATGAAGAAGCAATCGCCTCCGGTCTGGACGATCCTCGCTATCTGCTGAGCTATACCGTTCTGCTGATTCGCGACGGCGAGTATGCCAAGGCGCGCGAAATTCTGGTAAAACATCAGAATAACCCCTATTTAAGCGGCGACAGCAAAAAACAGCTTTTCGTCAACTACGCCGCCTGCGTATACAAGATGGGCGAGATGGATAAAGCCATCGCCGTATTGGAAGGCCATCACGCCAAAGAGCACAGCGGGTTGATTTACGAGACCCTCGGCTATCTGTACGTGGAGGCGGGCGATGCGCAAAAAGCCCTTGCCTACAATGAAGAAGCAATGCAATACGATGACGAAGACCCCATTACGCTGGACAATCTGGCTCAGACCTATTACCGGCTGCTTAACGATCGGGAGAAGGCAAAAATTTATTTCCAAAAGGCGCTTGCCATCAAACCCGGTCAGATTGACACGCTCTATTTCCTCGCGCAGTACGACCTGGAAGCCGGCGATCGGTCCGCCGCCAAAGAAAAGCTGGAAACCGCGCTGAAAGGTCGCTTCTCCCCTCTGAATTTCGCCACGAAGGACAACGTGAACACGCTGCTGAAATCTATCGGCTGAAAAGCCGCCAGCCCTTCGCCTTCAACGTTTTGCGCCTCTTATAGGGAGGCGTTTATTTTTTGTAAATATATTGACACTTACTTATATTTATGGTTTAATAATGTCTGTTTCAGAGTTTAGCAAAGCTAAACTTGACGAGGACTTTTCGCTTTTTTGACCAGAGGAGGCCTGCTCCATGCAGATCGGGGAAAAACTTCGGCAATTGCGCATTCGCCACAACCTTACGCAAGGCGAGCTGGCCGACCGATGCGAATTGAGCAAGGGTTTCATTTCGCAGGTGGAGCGCGATCTGGCTTCCCCCTCCATCGCTACGCTCGTAGATATGCTGGAATGCCTGGGCAGCAACCTGCAAACCTTTTTCACCGACGACAGCAAAGAAAAGGTCGTTTTTGCCCCCGGCGACCTGTTTGAGAAACCGGATGATGAGGAATTGCGCGGAAAAATCACCTGGCTGGTGCCTACGGCACAAAAAAACAGCATGGAACCGATCCTTTTAGAGCTTGCCCCCGGCGGTGAAACCGACGAAATGCCCTCTCACGAGGGCGAGGAATTCGGCTACGTGCTCGCGGGCCGGGTAACGCTTGTCCTGGGCGATCACGAATATCCGGTGAAAACCGGCGGCAGCTTCTGCATCCACCCGGCAAACCCGCACACGCTCAAGAACATCGGGAAAACCAAAGCCAGGGTACTCTGGGTCAGCACTCCGCCGAGCTTTTAGCGGCAGCATTACATAAAGGAGCTCCTTCCATGGTTGAGAAAATGCATCTGATCGACCTGCAACATATCTATAAGGATTATGATGGGACGACGGTTCTGGAAGATATCAACCTCTATATTCGCAAGCGGGAGTTCGTTACGCTGCTGGGGCCCAGCGGGTGCGGCAAAACGACCACGCTGCGCATTATTGGGGGCTTTGAATACCCCACCAGCGGCGCACTGCTGTTTGAGGGCAAGGACATCCTTTCCGTTCCCCCTTACAAGCGCAAGGTGAACACTATTTTTCAGAAATACGCCCTTTTCCCCCACCTGAACGTATACGATAATATTGCCTTTGGTCAAAAAGTGCTCAAGGT
>JAJFVI010000323.1 GCA_021371895.1 Eubacteriales bacterium
AACACATGGCAGGGTATACTGCTGCGCATCAAGGACGGCGCAAACTGCCAAGAAACGCAGCTGTCCCTGCCAGAGGATACGGGCTATGACCCACGCCTGTAGATCGGCAGCCTGACGAGCGTTGGTAGTCGTGACATTCTAGCGTCCATCGCGTTCGGCGGCAGCGGCGTGATTGGCTACTATACCGCCTATGCCTATCGGGATGGCGCGTATCAGACAATATTTGAGCTAAACGCCCACAACGAAGCCTAATCTGAATACAACGCCCGCTGCCTGTCAAGGGTAGGCTGGGTTTCCCCTTATAATGGTACTTTAAGGGGTTAATGAGGGGACTTATGAGGGGCACGTTTCTGTTGTTTAGGATAGGTTTCTTGATTTATCAGGGTTCCGAGGGGGTTTTTCTGGAATTGAATTTTCACGGGTAAGAAATCATCTTTTTCCCCCCGGCAATAAACTGGGTTGCTGTCAAATTGATTGCGTGTCTCCGCATTCATTCTCTTTTTCTATTTAATCTTTTGTTTCATCTGTTAACAATATAACAAATAGAAGCTTAGGCTGTTAAAAAGCCAAGTCCAAAAAAGGATGTAAATTCACGCGGCTCATTCAGGCCACAAATGTCTGAGTCGTGTTGGCGAACGCCTGCTGGATTGTCAACAGTTAGTCGGACAGAAATAATAAGGTGCAAGCATTCCTGAACTCAACCGGAGAGCGGTACCCGAGGGTGCTATGCAGCCGGATATGGTTGAACCAGTGAACATAGTCCACCAGTTCCAATCGCAGCTGTTCAAGAGTGTCAAACCGCCTACTTGCAATGAATTCCGCCTTGATTATCTTGAAGGTCGATGCCGCAACCGCGTTATCATAGGTACAGCCTTTCATGCTCAGGGAACGGCGGATCTGAAAGCTTTCCATGAATTCATCTATCAGAGTAATGTCAAACTCACTGCCGCGATCTGTATAAAAGATCTGGATTTTAAACAGGTTTCCTTTTACAGACGCAAAGGCATCATGAACCAGCTCAGCTGTCTTGTGAGCCCCTGCACTGTATCCGATGATCTCTCTGGCTCCCAGATCCGGCAAGATACAGATGTAATCCCATTGAACTCCGACCCGTACGTATGTCAGAGCACTGACTACACAGGCTCCCGGGAGCCTGTTGCTGAATTCTCGATCCAGGAGGTTTGCAACGGGGGCTTCATTTATGTAAAAACGTTGTAAGGAAGATACTTCGCCAGACTAACAAGTCCCTCTGGTCGGATTTCTTCTATAGAGCTTTAAAAATGCTTCTTTATGCCAGCAGCGCCTGGTTCTCCTTAAAGAAACACACGATCATATGCAAAATGATCAGGTGGATATCTTCTATCCGCTCATAACTTTGCATATTGGCTACCAGTGCCGCATCGCCCATCGGCGCGATTTTTCCGCCGGAAAATCCGGCCAAAACGATCAACTTCACGCCCATTTCATGCGCATACTCGCATGCGCGTACCACATTGGGGGAGTTGCCGCTGGCACTGATGGCGATGGCAACATCACCGGAGCGCATTAGATTGATCATCTGCTGCCGGAAAATTTCTTCATAAGCGATGTCATTGCCCAACGCTGTGATTTTTTCCACGTTATCACTTAAGGATAGGATACGGAAACGCCGCCGATTCCCTTCCACTGCATTTTTACCGAAATCGCATACGAAATGGTTGGCCGTACCGGCGCTGCCGCCATTGCCAAACACGAAAACCTGACGGTCTTCCTTGTAGGCCTGTAGCAGGATCGCAAGAGCCTTGCCGAACTGTTCGGGATCGATGGCTTTGATTGCCTCCATCAGCTCATTTTCGTATGTTGCCATCATTTGTTTCGCGTCCATGTTTCATACCGCCTTTCCACGATAACCAAACCATTGGTTTTGCCCGCATATAGCCAGCGCTGCCGCGCCCAGCAACCCGCCCTGATAACCCAAAGGTGTGGCAACCACCCTGAGCGTTGGGTTAGCCGTTTGATACACATGGGCGGTTACGGTTTCCTGCAAAGAAGCCTTAAAAAGATCAAAGGCAAGCGATAACCCGCCGCCGATTACCACAAGGCTGGGGCTAAGCAGGTTGACCGCCATGCCGATCATCCGCCCCAGATAGATCCCCTCCCGCCGGAAAACCTCCAGCGCGGCGGCTTCGCCTTGCCTTGCCATGCGGGCTAGCGCTTCGCCCTGCACGCTTCGGCCTGTCAGCTCCTGATAGGTGAGCGCAAGCCCAGGGCCGGCGGCATATACTTCCAGGCATCCTTTTTTGCCGCATTTGCAAGGGCGACCATCTTCTTCCACGGTAATGTGGCCGCATTCGCCTGCCGCACCGGAACCGTACAATAACCGCCCATCGGAAAACACGGCGCCCCCCACCCCATTGGATACCGTTACATAAAGAAAATTGTCGGTATCTCTGGCTGCCCCGAAGAGCTTCTCCGCCAAGGCGCATGCCTTTGCGTCATTCTCTCCGTAAACGGGCAAACCAAACGCTTCCCGAAGGAGCTGCCCGATGGGCAAGTCGCGAATGCCCGAAAAACTGGCTTCCACCCACAAGCCCAACGCTGCGTTGGCAAGCCCCGGGATGGTGACGCCAATGACTTCCGGCTGGTACAGGGGATGTTGGGCCAGCAATTGCTTGCCCGATGCGATCAGGGATGCGATCACACCCTGTGGCGTGAGCGCGTCCCACTCCTTTTTATCGGAGGATAATACGATGCCCTCATCGGTCACCAAGCCAACCATGTATTTGGAGCCGCCAATATCAAAACAAAGTGCGATCATACCTGTTCCTCAAACTGCTCATGATACAGCGCCAGCATTTCTTCCGGCAAGGCGGTGCCTGTGGTGCCCAGCTTGCGTACCGTAACCCCAGCCGAGAGGTTGCCAAGAAACGCCGCTTCCACGGGCGTTGCGCCCGCGCACAGAGCGCTTACCAGCGCTGCCGTGGTTGCGTCACCGGCGCCGCATACATCGATGGGCTTTGTCTGCTTTGCGGCGGGTACCACCGTGCCCTCCCCGGCGGCAATGCCATCCTTGCCCAGCGTGATAAAAACATCGCGGCCCGTCATTTGCTTAAGCTGTGCCATGGCGCAGCTTAAGGGCATCTCGGTGCCAAGCGCCTCAAACGCTTCCAG
>JAJFVI010000328.1 GCA_021371895.1 Eubacteriales bacterium
TTGCTGTACCAGCCGCTCGCTTTCGTTATCCAGCGCGCTGGTGGCCTCATCCAGGATCAGGATGGGCGGGTTTTTAAGGAATACGCGGGCGATGGAGACGCGCTGCTTCTGCCCCCCGGAGAGCTTGACCCCGCGCTCGCCCACGAAGGTGTGGTAGCCCTCCGGCAGCGCGCGGATAAAGATGTCCGCCCCGGCCAGTTCCGCGGCGTGAATTACCTGCTCCTCCGTTGCGCCGGGCAGGCCGTAGGCGATATTTTCAAATACGGTGCCGCTGAACATGTATACGTCCTGCTGTACCATGCCGATGCTTTCGCGCAGGCTGCGCTGGGTAAGCGTGGTGATGTCCTGACCGTCGATGAGGATATGCCCGCCGGAAAGGTTGTAAAAGCGGGGGATCAGGTTGCAAAGCGTAGTCTTGCCGCTGCCGCTGGGTCCTACCAGCGCCACGCGTTCGCCCGCCTTCACGTTCAGGTTCACATCGGCGAGCACCGTATGTTCGTTGTCGCTGTAACGGAAGCTGACGTGATCGAATGTCACGTCTCCGCGCACGTCGCACAGTTCCCGGGCGTCGGGCGCATCTTCGATGTCGGGACGCTCGTCCATGATGTGGCAGAAGCGCTCGATGCCGGTCATGCCGTTTTGGAATTGTTCCGTAAACTCCACGATGCGGCGGATAGACGTAAGCAAGGTGCTCACATAGAGCAGATAAGCGATGTAATCGGCGGTGGTGATGGTTTTTTGGATCAGGAACAGTGCGCCGGCGACTACTACCACAATGTACATGATACCATCAAAGACGCGCGTAGTCGTCGCGAAACCCGCCATGTACAGGTAGGCCTTGCGTTTGATGCGGACGAAGGCTTCGTTGCTGCGCTGGAACTTTTCGATTTCTACGGGCTCGTTGGCGAAGCTTTTCACCACGCGGATGCCCAGCAGGCTGTCCTCCACCTGCGCGTTGATCTCGCCCAGCTGGTAGCGCCGCGCCTGAAAAGCCTCCCGCATTTTGTGGTTGAAGTAGCGGGTGCTGACCAGCATCAGGGGAAGCACGACGAAGATAATCAGCGTCAGCGCCGGGTTGATGCCGAAAAGGATGATGAAGGATGCTGTGATTTTGATGCCGGCAATCAAAAACTCCTCCGGGCAATGGTGGGCGAATTCTGTGATTTCAAACAGGTCATTGGTGATGCGGCTCATAAGCTGCCCGACCTTGGCGGTACTGTAGTAGGCGAACCCGAGCGTCTGCAGGTGCGCAAAGAGATCGTAACGCATGTCGCTTTCGATCCACGTACCCATGAAGTGCCCCTGTGAACTCATGTAGAAGCTCGCCACGGCATCTACCGCACGCAGCGCCAGGTATAAAAGCCCTATGCGTATCACGTATTCCACCGTCAGCGCAGCCAGGTTTGTGGTTGCCAGTTGGGTGATGTTGCGCACGATCAACGGTAGTACGATGTCGCACAGCGTGGTGAGCGATGCGCAAAACAGATCAAGCAGTAAGATCGGGATATACTTTTTATAATATGGGATAAAGCGCTTCATCAGCGTAGAGGTTTTCATGGTGCGTATGCTCTGTTCCATGGATACTCCTTTTCCGCCTGCGGGTCGCTCCGTGGCAATGCCGGGAATAGCCCGATCGGAACACGCGCTTTTATCTTTTGATTTAAGAGGATTGTTTTTATTTATGGTGTGGACGGCTCCATCAGCGACGTTAACTTAAGGAGCGCGCTAAGCTCCTCTGCATGGGCCATAGGACAAAGCACCGCGTAGACTGCCTCGGAGCCGCGCGCGATCAGGCATACCTGAACGTCGGATTCCATGCGTACCGCATCCAGCCCGGCGACGGTATAAAGCGAGTCCACGTTGAGGCGATAGCGATCATCCGCCAACAGCGATACGGCGGCTGTGGGCCGTATGCTTTCCATCGTGAGGACCATGCCGTCGGAGAAGGTATAGTTCAGCGTCAACCGGCGCGCGTAGCCGCCGCGGAAGGCCGTATCGAAAAGTGTGGCTTTTTGCAGGGGCAGGTTGGCAACATAAAGCGCGAGCACCGGTTTGCCGAAATTGGCCGCCAGCAGGCCCAAGTCCGCCGTGCCGGTGACTTCGCCGGCGGCGATGGGCACGCGGATGGTTTCCTCCTGCGCGGTTGATTGTGTCGCGAGCTGGTCGTTCTCGTCGGGTTCGCCCATGAGCAGGAATACGTACACCATGACCAGTGCCAACAAAAGCCCCAATACCTGAAAAAAGCGTTTAACGACGATCTTCCATACGGCGTGTTTCTTGGGCGCGGGCTCGTCGGTAATCGGTTTTTGGGGAGGCAGGGAATCGCGCGCCGGCGGCTTGCGGTACGCCGGCTTCTTCAGCGGAACCTGCTCGGGCATGCTTGCTGGCGGCCTGCGCTGCGCGTCCTGCGGCGTGCCCTGTGCGTAATGGTGACGGATTTGCAAAAGATCCCTCCTTGCGGGGTCTGGGAAGCGTTACGGCATCGTGCGGAAAGGCCGCGCAGTTTCAGGGAAGCGACACATTGTGCTCGACCATGGTTTCCTCCAGCCAATGGATTTCGCCGCCCACTTGTTCCGAAAACGAATCAAAAAAAACGTGCATCAGCAGTGAACGCTGCTCCTCACTCAAGGCGGGATCGTCGCGCATGGCGCTAAGCATCTTCGCGGCGGGATAGGCCAGCAACTTTGGCGCACGGCTGTCCAGCCCCATGCCGAAGTACCGGCGCATATATTTGCTGCTCCCGTGTAAAAAAAGTTGAATAAACTGGATAGACAGGCGATGCAGGTAATGAACCATGAAGGCGGCCTTGTCCGTCGACAACGCGAGGCAGCGCTCCAGATCGGGATGATCGAACAACTCCCGGCGCATGGCATCGCGTTTCTCCGCCGAAATCGTCTCCGGCTCCAGATAGAGGTTGAGCAGGTACGATTTGATGACGGAAAAATCCAATGTGTGCCTGTTGCGCTCGTACAGATGCCCCAGAAAGAGCAATTCCTCGGCAATGGCAAGGCTGCCCGGATGCTCGGCTTGCGCCTGCAGCAGCAGATCGTGCTTCTTGCGGGGGTCGGTCTGCGCATCAGCGCTGGTCAGCAGGGCTTTTACGGCGTCGTCCTCGGAATCGGGCGGCAAGGTGGTCAGCGCCCCGCCGCAGTACGGGCAAAACGCCGCTCCGTTGTCTATGGTGATCCGACGGCCGCAATGTGGACAAAGTCGTTCTTTCATGTGGGTTCCCCTCCCTGACGATTTTAGCGACGGATGGGCTGTGTGTGTTAGTTCTGCGGCGTTTACGGGCAGTCGGCGCGCCATAGGATGCCGCTCATATCCGAGGGCATGCGTAAATCGCCGCGGGGTGACAGGCTAATGCTGCCGACCTTGGGACCGTCGGGCACGCAGTTGCGTTTATACTGCTGCGCAAAGAAGCGGCGCATGAAGGTGCAAAGCTGTTCGTCGATCTTGGCTTGGTCATACACGCCCCGGAAGGCTTGCAGGGCGAACCGTCTCAGGCGATCGGGGCCGCTGCCGCTATCCAGCATGTGATAAAGGAAAAAGTCGTTCAGCGTATAATCGCCGATGATGTCCTCGGTGCGCTGGTTCAGTTCCCCGTCCGTTACGGGGAGCAGCTCGGGGCTGATGGGCGTATCGATGACGTCCTGGCACACTTCCCGTACCGCACCTTCAAAATCATGCTCGCTCAGATAGCGCACAAGGCTTTTGACCAGCGTCTTGGGTACGGAGCAGTTGACGTTGTACATGCTCATATGGTCGCCATTGTAGGTGGAAAATCCCAGCGCCGCCTCGCTCATATCCCCGGTACCCAGCACGAGGCCGCCCACCTGGTTGGCGATGTCCATCAAAATCTGGGTTCGCTCGCGCGCCTGGCTGTTTTCGTAGGTCACATCGTGTACGTTTTCATCCTGCCCGATATCGGAAAAGTGCTGGCGCACCGCCTTTTCGATGTCGATCTCCGATGCGCTGACACCCAGCACCTCCATCAGCCGATCGGCATTGGACTTGGTGCGCTTGCCCGTGCCCATGCCCGGCATGGTGACGGCGTGCATCCCCGTCCGCGGCAGGCCCAGCATATCCAGCGCCCGCACGCCCACCAGCAGCGCGAGTGTGCTGTCCAGCCCGCCGGATACGCCTATCACCAGGTGCCGGCAACCGATGGCCGTAAGCCGCGTCGTCAGCCCCGTGCATTGGATGCGTACGATCTCTTCCAGATTTTCCACCATCTCCGCACCACCGGGCACGAAAGGCAGGGGAGCGATGGGCCGAAGGAGCGTCTCCTGCCGGGAGGGCTGCGTAAGCGGGAGTTCCACCCGGCGCATGGGCGTCTGCCGGCGTTCCATCTGGTGGAAGCTGCCGTTGCGTTGGCGTTGGTAGCGCAGGCGCTGAACGTCGATATCCGCGACGGCCGAATCTCCCTGCATGGTAAAGCGCTTGCCCTCGTTAAGCGGTTTGCCGTTTTCAAACACGCCCGTATAGCCGCAGAATACCAGGTCGCTGGTGCTTTCGCCAAAGCCGGCGCAGGCATAGGCATACCCGGCGTACAGGCGGCCGCTTTGCTGGCGCAGCAACTCCCGACGGTAGGCGTGCTTGCTGACCAGCGCGTTGCTGGCGCTGGGGTTTACAATGATATCCGCACCTTCCACCGCGTAGTGGCTGCTGGGCGGGATAGGCGTCCACAAATCTTCGCAGATTTCTACGGCGAATACGAAATCCCCCGTGTCAAACAGCAGATCCGCCGAAAAGGGGCAGCGAACGCCGTCCTGATCGAACACCGCGTCTGCCTGCGCAGCGCTGACAAACCAGCGGGTTTCGTAAAACTCGTTACCGTTGGGCAGGTAAGTCTTGGGCACCAGCCCGCGTACCTTGCCGCCCTGTAAAACCGCCGCACAGTTAAACAGGCGGCCGCGCTGGTTGACAGGCAAGCCGACGATAACGGCCATGTCTCCCGTTTGCGCCGCAAGTTCGCCAAGCGCGTTCATCGCGGCGCGCTGCACCGGAGCGTGGAGTAGGAGATCGCCAAGGGTGTAGCCCGTGATGCACAATTCCGGAAACACGGCTAACTGCACGCCCTGCGCTTCCAGTTCCTTCATCCGGGCCAAAATCTCCCGTTGGTTTGCTTCCACGTCGCCCAGATGGACGCGCAGGCTTGTGGCGGCGACGCGGGCAAAATCGTTGGGCATGGATGAAACCTCCCCCTTTGCTGGCGAACGTTTCAAGATTGAAGTTTTCATAGCGGGTATTCCCCGTTTGCGTCAACAAGCGTGAATAAGTCGAGGAGTATCCGCCTGCTTAGGGTGTGCAAATCCCTTCCCTTTTCATAAAAAGCCGACATGTGAGCAGGGCTCATATTGAAAAGACGGGATTCCCAAGGGATATATCCCTTGGGCAGGGTTAAGGGGCAGGGCCCCTTAAGGGACTTTGATGAGCATGGTTTTCTGCTCGTCCATCTCTACTTCGAGAATATTGTCCTTCTCCAGGGCTTTAAGCACGTCGCTGAAACGTTTGAAACCCAGCGCGCGCTCGGAAAAATCGGGATAGGAGGTTTGAATGTCCGCTTTGAGGATGCTGGGATTGATCCGGTCAAA
>JAJFVI010000336.1 GCA_021371895.1 Eubacteriales bacterium
AAAATGGCTCTACTCCTGCCTATTGGCGGGCGGAGGCCATTACCGCTAAAACCGTCGCAATGGCAGCCTACGCAGGCGACCCTGCCGCGCTTGAGGTGTTCGCCCTTAGCGCTGACGCGTTGGGCCGCGGGCTGGCGCTCCTGCTCGATTTTTTAAACCCTGATTGTGTTGTATTGGGCTCTGTCTATGCCCGCTGTCACGACCTGCTGGAGCCGGGTATGCGCGCTGTACTCAACCGTGAAGCTCTCCCCCGCGCGTTGGCGGCTTGCCGCATCCTCCCCGCGCAATTGGGGGATCACCTTGGCGATTATGCCGCGCTTGCGCTCGCAAAGGCGGCTGCAGAGGCTTAACCTCCATCGTATCCCTTAACGCCGCATGCCGGTAAGCAGGCGGTCAAAACCTCTGTCTCCCCTGCATTGCACGCCCTGCAACGCCGGGTTTTTTAATACGCCCTCGCACGGCATTGGCGCTTTACCCCACTGCCGCAGGATCGCGGTGTTGAATATACTGTTGATTGGAAGGAATAATATAGTCTGTATCCCATGTGTTGCATCTGTACAGTATGAGCCCAAAGAATACAGGTAGCTACCCACCCTCTTTCGGAATTCTGCGCCCTTTACAGCTTAAATCACCATGATATACTTACACCAGCAAAAGAAACTGAAAGCCGGTGATCTTTGCCGATGGACGATTTAATCGTGTCCATGGAGCATGTCTATAAGAGCTTTCCGGGGGTGAAAGCCCTGGACGATGTGCATTTTGAACTGCGCTCAGGCGAGGTTATGGCATTGCTGGGCGAAAACGGCGCGGGGAAAAGCACGTTGGTCAAGATTCTCAGCGGCGTTTATGCGCGCGATTCCGGCCATATGGAGATTTTTGGCCGTGAACAGGGCGATCTGACTCCGAAGCAGGCGCAGGAACTGGGCGTGGCGATCATCCATCAGGAACTCAATATGTGCCGCCATCTTTCGGTTGCGGAAAACATGTTTCTGGGGCGTGAAAAAACCCGGTTGGGCACACTTTCCAACCGTGAAATGGAGGCCGAAGCCAGCACCATCCTCCGTGATTTGAAAATCGACCTCGACCCACGCAAAGTCGTGGGTGAGTTACCGGTATCCAAGCAGCAGATGGTTGAAATTGCCAAGGCGCTCTCCACCAACGCGCGTGTGCTCATTATGGACGAGCCCACCTCATCGCTCACCTCCCGTGAAATCGAAGATCTTTTCCGTATCATCCGGGAGCTGAAAAACAAAGGCTGCGGTATTGTGTATATCTCGCACCGCCTGGAAGAGCTTCAATATATCGTCGATCGCGTAACCATCATGCGCGACGGACAATTCATCGCTTCCATGAATTATCAGGATACAACCATGGATGAGATTATCTCCCTAATGGTCGGACGTGAAATCAGGGAACAGTTCCCCCGCGTATCCTGCAAAAAGGGAAAGTCCGTGTTTGAGGTTAAGCACTTAAACGCCGGTCATCTTGTGCGGGATGTGGGTTTCCAATTACACGAGGGGGAAATCGTTGGTTTTGCGGGGTTAATGGGTGCAGGCCGCACCGAAACCACGCGCGCCATCTTCGGCGTTGACCCGAAAACCAGCGGCGAAATCAATTTGGACGGACGGACTGTGAAAATTCATAAAGTGGCCGACGCCATTCGCGCGGGCATCGTGCTTGCTCCGGAGGATCGAAAAAAGGACGGCTTGTGCACCAAGCTTTCCATCCGCCACAACATCGCGCTTCCCAACCTTGATACGCTCTGCGATAAAGCGGGTATCGTTCGTCGCGCGCGCGAAACCAGGATGTGCGAACATGCAGTGAATAGCCTGATGATTAAAACCCCATCCGTGGATATGGACGTAGCCACGCTCTCAGGCGGCAACCAGCAGAAGGTTGTGGTAGCCAAATGGCTGGCCCGCAACTCCCGTGTGGTGATGTTTGACGAACCCACCCGTGGTATTGACGTAGCCGCCAAGGTTGAAATCTACCACCTGATGAACAAACTCAAGCAGCAGGGCATCGCCGTTATGTTCGTCTCCTCTGAAATGTCTGAAATTATGGGGATCGCGGATCGCATTATCGTTATGTGCGACGGCCGGATCACCGGCGAGATGACGGCAGCCCAAGCCACGCAGGAGAAAATATTAACCCTGGCCACGCGTTTTGACAAGAAGGTTGCCACTGCGAACGAATGAGGAGGATGCCCGTATGCAGACCAAACGACTGAGCCCCTTACGCCGATTCATCGCGATTCGCGGTATGGCGTCGGCAATGATTGCCTTCGCAGCCCTGATTGTGATTTATATCGTTTTTGGTTTGCGGGAACCCAATGTGTTCTCGACCGCCAATATTTTAAATCTGCTTCGCTCCATGTCCAAATACCTGATTATCGGCATCGGGCAAAGCTATCTGCTGATTACAGGCAATATCGATCTTTCGCTGGGTTCGGTGGTCGGCATGAGTGCCATGATCTCCGCCACGCTTATGACCCACGGCGTGAATCCCCTGATTGCGGCGTTTATTGCGCTATTGTGTTGCCTGGTCATTGGGCTTATCAACGGCCTGCTGGTCGGCAAAGCGCAGCTTCCGCCCTTCATCGCCACGCTCGGTACCATGTTTACGGCCCGCGGCATCGGCTATATGATCAACGGCAACCGCAATACAGACGCCATCGCCTCCGGCATTGGTAAGGAGGCGAGCGATAAATTCCAGAATTTCTTCTACTATGGAAAGACGATGGGGCTATATAACACGTTTCTGGTCGCGGTAGCGGTGTTCATTGTGTTCTTCTTCCTGCTTTCCAAAACGCGTACCGGTCGCCATATTTACGCCATCGGTTCCAATGTGGACGCGGCTAAGCTTTCCGGCGTCAGTGTTTTTGCCACTACCACCAAGGCGTATATGGTATCGGCATTCTGCGCATTCGTCGTAGGCCTCATCCTGTGCGCGCAGGCCGGCATGGGCAACATGGAAGCGGGCAATATGTATGAAATGTACGCGGTGGCCGCAGGCGTTGTCGGCGGCATCTCCCCATTAGGGGGCACCGGCTTGCTTCTGGGCACTTTCGCGGGCGCCGCGGTATGGCAGACCCTCGAAAACGGCCTGAACATGATCGGCGCGCAGGTTGGCCTGCAGCGCATCGTGATCGGCGTGATCGTGGTGTTTGCAGTATTGTTGGATGTGGTTGTGCGCCGCGGTTCCCGTAAGCGCATCAAGTGAATTTGTAAGAGCCGTAAGGCGCTTATAGAGAAAATAGATTGGGAGGGAAAATCATGAAAAAGTTACTTGCTATCCTCTGCGTCCTGTGCCTGTGCCTGACCGCCTTCGCGGCTGTTGCCGAGAGCACCGTCAAGGCCTCGCAGCCCTGGAAAATCGCTCTGATCACCATGGATTCCATTGACCAGCACTGGGTTAAACTCAACGAAGGCGCTCAGGCTGAGGCTGCCAAGCTCGGCGTTGAAGTCACCTTCCTGAGCCCCAACACCAAGGACGACGCACAACAGATCGAGTGTGTGAACAACGCGGTCGCCGGCGGCTACAACGCGATCCTCGTAGCGGCCAACGGCCCCGACGCCATCTCCGGCTGCCTGAAAGAAGCGCAGGCTGCAGGCGTGAAGATCGTCTACGTCGACAGCCCTGCCAACGTTCCTGCCGAGGCTACCTTCTCTACCGACAATCAGGCTGCCGGCAAGACCGCCGGTGAAACATTGCTCGCCGCTCTGACCGCCGCAGGCGTAACCGAAGGCAGCATTGGCATCGTGAACGTAAACGCCGCTACGGACTCCACCGTGAAGCGCGAAGCGGGCTTCCGTTCTGCCTTTGAAGGTACCGCGTTCACCCTGCTGGAGACCCAGTACGGCGAAGGCGACGCGGCTAAGAGCCAAACCATCGCTGAGAACTACATCACCCAGGGCGTGGTTGGCATCTTTGGTGCCAACGAAGGCTCCACCACCGGTACCGGTAACGCCATCAAAGCTTCCGGCAAAGCCGTCATCGGCGTGGGCTTTGACAAATCCGACGCGATTCTTGGCCTGATCCAGGATGGCTACCTGCTGGCCACGATGGCGCAGAATCCCGATGTGATGGGCACGCTGGGCGTTGATGCTGCTGTGAAGGCCCTTGAGGGCGAGACGCTCGGTGGCGCTGTGGTCGATACCGGCGTCAGCGTTCTGACCAAGCAGTAATCCCCTGTCCGCAGGGCGCCGGTCTGTATAGAACGGCGCCCTTTTTCGTGCCCTCCGGGCCAGCCGCAGTACGCTAGCCCTATGATTCGCGATTTTATCCTTCCTCCGACCACACCGCGTTTGCGAGGTCTGATTTTCCCTAAGTCATGCCATCAACTTGTGATCGTTGGTATTGCCTTGCGTTTGTGCTATACTTTAACCAAAATCGATCCAATAGGGGGTATGCTGATGTTGCGCGTGCTTATTGCCGATGACGAGGAACGAATCTGCCAGTTGATACAGGCGCTGGGCGAGTGGCAACGGCTGAAGCTGGAGGTGGTTGGCACTTCCTCCAACGGGCCGGATACGCTGTCGCTGATTCGCACGCTTAAACCTGATATTCTGATCACCGACATCCGCATGCCCGGTTGCGACGGCCTCCAGGTTGTGGAGGAGGCGCACAAAATCATGTCGTCGCTGGAAGTGATCGTCATCAGCGGTTATGCGCAGTTTGATTACGCGCAAACCGCCATTCGATTCGGCGTGGGCGAGTATCTGCTCAAACCTATCAACCGCGTGGCGCTCAATCATTCGCTGGAAAAGATGGCCGCGCGTTGCCTTGCGCGACAGCAAAAGGAGACTGATATCGAATCGTTGCTGGAAAGCCAGCAAGATGATCGCCAACTATTAAGGCTAAAACTGATTGCCGATCTGTCCGCCGGTCGACTGGACGCGTTCGGCTCGGCAGCGTTGGAGCGTACCTATCATTTTACGGCGTCGCAGGATGCCAGCCAGTTTATCCTGCTCAAAATGGATTATAATCCCGATTGCTTTGGCGAAGCTTCGCTTGCCATTGTGCGCGGCAAGGCACAAAGCCTCATCGCACCGGTACTGCAGACCCTATGTGCAGACGCGGTGCTTGATTTTATACCCATCGGGCTGATCGGCGTGGTTAATTACCCGCACGAGCGGCAGGAAGCGCTGCGTACCCAGCTGCGCAATGCCCTCAACCAGTTGGTTGTGGAACGCGATTTATTCGGGCCTATCGAATTCTCCCTCGCTTTAGGTCCGCTGTGCCTGACTCTGCGCGAACTGGCAGCTTCTTATTCAGCAACGCTCAACATAGCGGCGGAGTGTCTTACCGAGGGCACCGGCCAGTTGCTGGAAGGTCTTGCCGGGCCGTCGGGGCTAATGGAGATGGATTATCAAACGCGGTACGCCGAAGCTGCGGCTCACGCAATCGACGTCATGAACCTAGAGGAAGCAACCGCCGCTGTAGCGCTTCTGGAGGAGGCAACTACGGTGCCGGGCGTACGGGGCTGGGAGTTGCTGGCTCTGGTGCGCGGCGCAGGGCTTATTTTTATAACCCGCCTCAATGCAGAGCAAAGCGACGGGGTGCTGGCGGCCTATTACACGCGCCTGTCGCTGTGCAGCGCGACCAGCGCTTTGTTTGAGTGTCTGCGAAAGCTACAGTGCGATCAGCTTCTTCTGCTGGCACAACGCCTGCGCGACCGGGATACCCAACCCATCCGTAATGCAAAACTCTACATCCGGAAAAATTTCGCCCAGCCCATCACGCTGGAAGAGGTGAGCGCCGCTATCGGTTTCAGCGTCAATTATTTCAGCACATTGTTTAAAAAAGAAACCGGCTCCGGCTTTGCCAAGTACCTGACACACATTCGGATGGATGAGGCTCGCACTTTGCTTCGCGATACCAACCATTCCATCGCGGAAATCTGTAAAAGCGTTGGATATGGCGATCTGAAGCACTTCACGCACACCTTTAGGACGGAAACCGGACTCACGCCGGGCGAGTACCGCAAGCTCTATGGCTAAGGGAGGGGCGCCTATGAAGTGGAAATGCCGGTACCTGAGCCAGTACATAACGATTCTCGCGGCCGTACAGGGATTGATCATGCTTTTACTGGTTGTCGGTTGCATCATGGCCAGCCAACAGGCGGCATGGCCCATGCTTTTAACCGTGACGCTGGTATTGCAGATTGGTCTATGTTTTGTGATTTATCTGTGGATTATTCGCCCTTACCGTCAGGCGGAGCGCATGGTAAGCCTCTTTTTAGAAGGTTATTCGCTTTCCAGTCTGGATAACCGCAGCATGAGCCTGAGCCCTGCCAGCGCCCGGTTGACCGAATATGTCAAAGAGGAGCTAAACGCCAACCGTCTGCTCAAGCTGAGCAAGCGACAGGCACAATACCGCGCGCTTCAGAACCAGATCAATCCGCATTTTCTCTATAACACATTGGAAAGCATCCGCAGCGAGGCACTCGTGGCCGGTTTGGACAGCGTTGCGGATATGACCGAGGCACTGGCTGTGTTTTTCCGCTACACCATCAGCAAGGTGGAAAACCTGGTTACAGTAGAAGAAGAGCTGCAAAACTGCGAAACCTATTTTGCCATTCAGCAATACCGCTTCGGTCCCCGCCTGCGCCTACAGATTGACTGCGACCCCGAGGATAAGGAAGAAATTTACCGTTGCCGTATCCCCAAGCTTACGCTGCAACCTATTCTGGAAAATGGCATCATTCATGGTACGGAGTTCAAAATCGGCGCGGGTAAGCTCAGGGTAAAGCTGGAACGCACCGAAAAGCTCCTGACCATTCTGGTATCCGACGACGGCGTAGGCATGGGCGAAGCCGCCCTCGCGCAGTTGAATGAGCAGTTGGATAAAAGCGGCCGCGCTTTTCAGGAGGATAAGGAGGAGCATACCGGCGGCGTGGCGCTGGTTAATGTGAACAACCGTATCCACCTGTTGTTTGGTGAAGAGTACGGGCTGCATGTGTTCTCCATTCCCATGGTGGGCACAGATGTGCGCATCACACTGCCCATCATTACCAGCAACCGCGAGCTTATGCAAAGTGAGGTGATTTCATGAAGGAGGAAGTGCTCCGCATGGATCGCATCGCCTGCATGGAGCAGGGCGTCATGGAACTGAATCACTTCTGCCTTGACATCGACGCGGGTGAGATTGTGGGGCTCATTCCCATCAACGACACGGGTCTGCCGACTCTGCTTCGGCTTCTCCGGCAAAACCTGCCGATACACTACGGCTATGTGTACTATCGTGGTAAGCTTGTCAACCACTGGCAGGAATCGGACCTGAGCTATAACCGCATCGCCGTGATCGAAAGCCGCAGCGGGCTGGCGGATGACTTGACCGTGGCAGACAACGTGTTTGTACTCCGGCAGGGATTTAAAAAACACATCATCCGCCGCAAGGTGCTCAACCGCCAGTTGGAGCCGTTCCTGCGGGAAACGGGGGTCGATCTTTCCGCCGATACCTGCGCGCGCGATCTATCCATTTTCCCCCGATTTGTGACTGAACTGGTCAAGGCAGTGGTTGCGGGGTGCAGGTTGATTGTGCTCATGGAACCGGGCAGCGTCATCAGTGACGCGCGGCTGGATACCCTCCAACAAATCCTGAGACACTACGCCAACGAGGGCTTCTCTTTCCTCTATGTAAGCCGTCATTACGAGGAAGCCCGGCAGATTTGCACTCGCGCAGCCATTATGGTCAACGGGCAGATTGCCAAAGTGGTGGACACCGCCGACACGCCGCCCGAGATGCTGCAATGCTTTGGCGTGGAAGCCTACACCCAGATGGTGCGCAGGCAGGAACGGGGCCACCCCACAAGCGAGGCAACGCCCGCGCTGGCGCTGGCAGGTATCCGTTACGGGTGCATCAAGGGGCTGGATTTAGTCGTTACCGCCGGTGAATGCGTGGTGTTGCAAGACCTGAACAACCATATCCTCAATGATCTGATCACGTTGCTCAGCAGCAGGCAAAAGCCCGCCTCCGGCATACTTACGGTGGGCGGTCATCCGCTGACCTGGTCCCGACGCCGTGAGATCGCCGTCATCCAGCAACAGCCTACGCAAACCATGCTTTTCCCGGAATTGAGTTACATGGACAACCTATGCTTCACGCTCGACCATCGTATGCCGGCTATTTGGCGTCGCGCTGCTCCACGCACAAGCATACAGCGGGAGTTGGGGCCTTCGCTGGGCCCACAGGTATTTGACTGTCCGGTGGAGGAGCTAAGCCCGAAGGAAAAATACGACCTTGTATATACCCGCGTGCTGTTGCAGCGCCCACGCGTCGCAATATGTGTGCAGCCCTTCATGCGTGCCGATGTGGAGCAGAGAATGCAGATATGGCAGTTGATGGAGAGGCTTTTGGGAAAAGGAATTTCTGTCGTGATTTTAGCCGTAAACCTCGCGGATTCGCTCGCGCTCGCCGATCGCTTAGTTCGTGTACGGGACGGGTGCGTACAGGCTGTGTATACCCGGGAAGACTTCGCCTCGCTGCCTGCCAGCGCGCCATGGCACAATTTTTGGGTCGGTAATGACAAACGGGAAGCAGCGGAGTTCCCCAAAAGCTGATCTGCTCTCTATTCACCTCGTAAACCCCTACCATACGACAGCCGTGTCGGCTCTCCTTTCAAGTGACAGCAGGCACAATGCCGGGTAGCCATTGTATCAATGAGTACCTGCTGTTGTTGTGGGGCGTTGGAGATTCGCACTTCTGCCCCCAATACTGTCAGCCTTTCAATTTTAAAAATGAATAATGAATTTGACCACTATTTTGACCACCTGAATGGTGAAAACAACGTCGAATAATGAAAATAGCGTTGATAATTTGGGATTATATGGTATACTGCAAAAAGCAAAATCCCCTCGAACAATTCCTTAAGCCACATAAAAGCACCGCGAACTTATTTAAATCCGTGAAAACATATTCATTCCCCCATCTACCGTCCTCGTCATACGCCGAGAAGCCTGCTTCGAGGCGAGAGGAGGAGCGACAGAATGAATGAGCGGTGGATTTTTGTGTAACAAAAAAGTCGCCGCGAACAATATGTAGTCCGCAACGACGACTGGTGGAGCATAGGAGATTCGAACTCCTGGCCTCTACAATGCGAATGTAGCGCGCTACCAACTGCGCTAATGCCCCACGCTGCTATTGCGCAAGCCAAATGGCTTTCGTGCCAGCGAAATATACTATAGCAAAAACCAGTTCAAAAAGCAAGAGCGAAAAGCGTAAAAATATGCTGTTCACAGCAGATTTTACGCCAACCGCGATGGAAAAAACATTGACATTCCCCCGAGAATATGATAATTTAGTTCGGTAAGCCGCACAAGCGGGGTTTTCAAGTGCGCTCAAATGCGCCACCTTACGTTTGGCGAGTATGAATAGGAGGTGCTTTGCCATGTACGCGATCATCGTATCGGGTGGCAAGCAATACCGTGTCACAAAGGGCGACATTATCTACGTGGAGAAGATCGACCAGGAACCCGACAGCGCCGTTAGCTTCGACGTGCTCATGATCGGGTCGGACGAAGGCGTGAAGATCGGCAATCCGACTGTTGCGGGCGCGAAGGCGGAAGGCAAGATCATCGGCGAGGTAAAAGGGGAAAAGATCCTCATTTACAAGTACAAGAGCAAGAAAAATTATCACCGCCGCGCGGGTCACCGCCAGCATTACACCAAGGTGGAAATCACCGCCATCAGCTAATGACACGCGTGACGATTGAGCGCGAGGGCGATTGGATCACCTTCGTGCGATGCGAGGGCCACGCGGGGAAAGCCGCCGCAGGCGAAAATGTGGCGTGTGCAGCCGTAAGCGTGCTGATGCAGACCTGCGTAAACGCCATGGAGCAGGTCGCGGGTATTACACCAGTAGTCACCGTGGACGAGAAGCGGGCGCTGATCGCCGTACGTCTGCCCCGGACGGACGACGGACGCGCGCATGACGCGCAGACCATCCTCCGCGCAACGGTATTGGGACTTACGGATATCTCCCTCGAGTATCCGCAATTCGTTAAGCTCGATTGATTGAATGGGAGGAACCAACCATGATGAAGTTGAATTTACAGTTTTTTGCTCATAAAAAAGGGATGGGCTCCACGCGCAACGGTCGCGACAGCGAAAGCAAGCGCCTGGGCGTCAAGCGTGCCGACGGGCAGTTTTCACTGGCCGGCAATATTATTGTGCGCCAGCGCGGCACGCATATCCATCCGGGTACGAACGTGGGCATCGGTAAAGACGATACGCTTTTTGCCCTCGAAAGCGGCATCGTTCGTTTCGAGCGTTTGGGTCGCGACAAGAAAAAGGTCAGCGTCTACACGGTAGAAAACGCACAGTAAACCGGCCGCTTCTGCATGCCTTGGGAGCGTGGGGCAACCCGCGCTCCTTCGTTATATGCGCGTATCCGTATGTTTCACCGGTTCTGACCGTCGCGTCGGCCCAGCCGGATCCTGAACTGGGAGGGGTTACCTTGATCGGAACCATCATCAACGTCGCGGCCATCCTCGTCGGTTCCGCATTGGGTCTGTTATTAAAAAGCAAATTTCGTCAAAATATGGCAGACGTGGTAATGCAGGGGTTGGGGCTTTGCGTTATCCTCATCGGGTTCAGCGGAGCGCTGAAAACCAACAATGTGCTATTGATGATCCTCTCCGTCGTGCTGGGCGGCGTTATCGGCGCGCTCATCGGCATTGACCGACGGCTGAACGATCTGGGCGCGTACGCCCAGCGGAAGCTGACGCGCAACACCGGCGAGGACAATACCTTCGCCCGGGCTTTCGTCACGGCCAGCCTTGTCTTTTGCGTAGGCGCCATGGCGGTCGTCGGTGCGCTGGACAGCGGTATCCGCGGCGACCATAGCACGCTGATCGCCAAATCCGCGCTGGACGGGGTGGCATCCATCGTATTTGCAAGCGCCCTGGGGCCGGGTGTAATGCTTTCCGCGGTGCCGGTGCTTTTATATCAGGGTTCCATAGCGTTGCTGGGCAACCTGGTCGCGCCGCTGCTGAGCGATACGGTGGTACAGGAAATGAGCGCCGTGGGCGGATTGCTGATTATCGGCATAGGGCTTAACATGCTGCTCAAATCGGAGATTAAGGTGGCGGATCTGCTGCCGGCCATCCTGATACCGTTTCTCTATTATCCCGTGATCGGGCTTTTCTCCTAGCCACTTTCCCCAGTGCCCGACCTGGGCGGCCTTCACGCCCCTGACGCAAAGCGCGCCTCTCCCCTGCGGCCATTCGGCCAAAACGGGGAAAGGCGCGCGTTTTATTTGATACGAAAGCGTCAGTCGATGGTGCGTACCTGATTGAACGGGAAGATCACAAAGCGCACGTGCCCGATGATCTGGCTGCGCGTAAGCGTCGCCGGTTTACCATAGCCGTAGTAATTGCGGCAGTCATGGCTGTTGTCGCGGTTGTCCCCCATCACGAAATATTCGTCCTCCCCCAGCGTAACCGGATCCATGTTCGCGCTGCTGGCGTCGTCGTTGTTCGTGGGCGTCAGGTAAGGCTCGTCCACCGCCTCGCCGTTTACATACACCACAAAATCCCGTACCTCGATGGTATCGCCGGGCACCCCCATGAGGCGCTTCACAAAATTCTCTGTACGTCCCGGATATTTACAGATCACTACATCCTCGCGCTGCGGATCGCCAAAAAGGTATTCCGGCTTGGTGACGAACATGATCTCGTTATTTTGCAGCGTATCGCGCATGCTGCTCCCATCCACGCGGATCGGCTCAAACAGGAATGTGCGTATCATCAGTGCGATCAGCACCGCCGAACCGAGGGTGATAATCCAGCTCAGAATTTCCTTTTGCACGTGTTTCTTTTTCTCCTGCGCGGTCGCGACCCTTTTGGCCTCATCCGTTTCTTCCGTCACTTCCCCGGCCGTGGGCGCGGTTTGTGCGGTGCTCTCCTCCGCGTCCGCCGTTTCTACGGTTCTCCGTTCCTCCGACGTCTCCCCATTTTCCCTCCGCATGTCGATAACCCTCCTTATGGCTGATTCATCATCTGCCGCAACGTTTCCGCCTCGGATACGGGGCCTTGTGAAAGCACTTTTTTCCGGCGCTTCACAAAAACGGCGCGATCCAGCATAACGATGCGTCCACAGCCCAAACACTTCATTTTGATATCCGCTCCGATACGGATGATCTTCCATTGATCGCTGCCACAGGGATGAGGTTTGCGCATCTGCACAACATCGCCCAGGCGGATTTCCTCCATGGGCCGGCCACCTCCCCAAACGCGATAGTTGTATTATACAACCAACATGCGCAAGTTTCAAGCGCATAAGGGTGCCGCGCCGCGGTATGGGAATGCGTGAGGCGTTAAGAAATTGTAAACATTTCACATCATTAAGCCGGAAACCTTCATCCGACATCGCTCCAAGCTGGGTGATAGGCAACGCCCGCCGTGCATCCGGCAGAAACCGGCGTGGAAGGCGGCGGGCGCTTTGGCGAGCGTTTGCTCGTTTAAGAATGTTTCATTCCACTCAGGTACGCGTGGCAGGCCGCTGCGGCTTCCTGCCCCTCGTTCATCGCGCGTACCACAAGGCTCTGGCCGATATGCATATCCCCCGCTGTAAATACGCCCTCGCGCTGCGTGCGGTAGCTGTCGGCAAGCACGTTGGCGCGAGCGTCGCGCGGCAGGCCAAGGGCGTCGATCAGCGTTCCCTCGGGGCCGGTGAAGCCCATGGCGATCAACACCAGATCAGCGGGCCATTTGCGCGCCGTGCCCTGCACAACCTCCGGCTTCATGCGGCCGTTTTCGTCCTTCACCCAGCGGATGTCATCCGTAACCACAGCGCGCACGGCGCCTTTTTCGTCCCGCTCGATCTCACGGGTGCTGACCAGATAGCTGCGCGGGTCCTTGCCGTACTTGGCGATGGCTTCCTCCTGCGCGTAATCGGTTTTCTGGACGCGCGGGTATTCCGGCCAGGGATTCTGCTCCGTGCGGTCATCCGAAGGCCTGGGCATAATCTCCATCTGGTGTACGCTCCGGCAACCCTGCCGCAGCGCCGTGCCCACGCAATCGGTGCCCGTATCGCCGCCGCCGATGATGATCACGTGCTTGTCCTTCGCGTCCATTTCCGCTGGCAGCGCCGTTTCGGATTCCAGAAGATGTTTGGTGCTGGCGGTCAGGTAATCCACCGCGAACACCACACCGGAGCCTTCCCGGCCCGGCACGCGCAGATCGCGCGGTATGGTGCTGCCGCAGCAGAGAACCACGGCGTCGTAGTCTTTCAGCAAATCCTCGGCGGGTTGATCAACGCCGACATAAGCTCCGGTAACAAATTCCACGCCTTCCGCACGCATCAGGTTCACACGGCGATCGATTATCTTTTTATCCAGTTTCATGTTGGGAATACCGTACATCAGCAGCCCGCCGATGCGGTCGGCGCGCTCAAACACCGTCACGGTATGGCCATAACGGTTCAGTCGATCAGCGGCGGCCAGCCCGGCGGGGCCGGATCCGACGACGGCGACACGCTTGCCGGTGCGGATTTCGGGCGGCCGGGGTTTCATATGCCCGGTTTCAAATGCATGTTCGATTAGCGTCAGTTCGTTTTGCTTGATGGTGATCATCGGCTGGTGGATACCGCAAACACACGCGCCCTCGCAAAGCGCCGGACATACGCGGCCGGTAAACTCCGGAAAACTGATCGTCTTGAGCAATCGATCCACAGCAGCATCCCATTCCTGCCGGTAAAGCAGGTCGTTCCATTCGGGAATCAGGTTCCCCAGCGGGCAGCCGGTGGCCGTACCCTTGATGCTGATGCCGCTGTGGCAGAAAGGCACGCCACAGTACATGCAGCGGGCGGCTTGTTCCAATTGCACTTCCAACGGAAGCTCCTGATGGATTTCTTCCCAGTCCTGAATCCTATCCAGCGGGTCGCGGTCGGATGGCAGGCAGCGGTCGTATTCCATAAAACCCATTAGTTTACCCATTGCTGCGCGCCTCCTTTTGCTGCGTCAGGTAACGCTTGTATTCCACCGGGAAAACCTTCACAAAGCGGCGCACGGCGGCACCCCATTGCTCGATCATCTCTTTGCCCAGAGGGCTTCCCGTATAGTTCACGTGGTTCTGTATCCACTCTTTTACCTGGTTCTCCTCATCCGGATCATCCAGTTTATCAAGCGTGACCATTTCCGTATTGCAGCGTTGGCTGAAGGTGCCGTCCGCGTCGAACACATAGGCGATGCCGCCGCTCATGCCCGCCGCAAAGTTGCGCCCGGTCTTGCCCAGCACAACCGTATAGCCGCCGGTCATGTATTCGCAGCCGTGGTCGCCCACGCCTTCCACCACGGCCAGCGCGCCGCTATTGCGCACGCAGAAGCGTTCGCCCGCCACGCCGCATACATATGCCTCGCCGCCCGTCGCGCCATAAAGCGCGACGTTACCGATAATGATGTTCTCCTGTGGAATAAAGGTGCTTTCCGTGGGCGGCTTTACGCAAAGGATGCCGCCGGAAAGGCCCTTTCCCATATAGTCGTTACAATCCCCTTCCAATGTGAAGGTGATGCCCCTGGGCAGAAACGCGCCGAAACTCAGCCCCGCGCTGCCCGCAAAATGCACGCGCACGGAGTTCTCCGGCAGGCCGTCCTCTCCGTAACGCAGGGATATGTCACTGCCCAGAATCGTTCCCGTTGCACGGTCGGTGTTATGAATGGGCAGGGATACCGCCACGTCACGTTCCCGGTCGAGCGCGGGTTTCGCCAGCACTTCCAGGATGCTTTCGTCCAGCGTCCGCCCTAACGGCCAGAACTGCTTGCGGCAGGCGTGACGCGGTTCGGTTTCAAACCCTTCCGGCGCGTAGAGGATCGGGGAGAGGTCAATGTCCTGATGCTTCCAGTTGGTCAGCAGTTCCCGCTTCTTGAGCATATCCACGCGGCCCACCATCTCGTCCACGGTGCGCAAGCCCAGCTGCGCCATAATTTCGCGCAGTTCCTGGGCGATAAAACGCATAAAGGAGATAACGTATTCCGGCTTGCCCTTGAAGCGCTTGCGGAGCTCCGGATTCTGTGTGGCGATGCCCGCGGGGCAGCTGTCCAGGTTGCACACGCGCATCATGATGCAGCCCATGGTGACCAGCGGCGCGGTGGCAAAGCCGAACTCCTCCGCGCCCAGCAGCGCGGCGACGGCTACGTCCCGCCCGGTCATCAGCTTGCCATCGGTTTCCAGAATCACGCGGCTGCGCAGCTTGTTGAGCATCAGCGTCTGGTGCGTTTCGGCAAGGCCCAGCTCCCACGGCAGCCCCGCGTGCTTGATGCTGCTGCGTGGGCTGGCGCCGGTGCCGCCATCGTAACCGCTGATGAGGATGACATCCGAAAGGCCCTTGGCAACGCCCGCGGCGATGGTGCCAACACCGGCCTCGCTGACCAGTTTGACGCTCACGCGCGCCTTGCGGTTGGCATTTTTCAGGTCATAAATCAGCTCGGCCAGATCTTCAATGGAATAAATATCATGGTGCGGCGGCGGGGAAATTAGACCCACGCCGGTTGTGGAGTGGCGCGTTTTGGCGATCCACGGGTATACCTTCGGCCCCGGCAGCTGGCCGCCCTCGCCGGGCTTGGCGCCTTGCGCCATTTTAATCTGCAATTCCTGCGCATGCACCAGATAGTTGCTGGTCACGCCGAAGCGGCCGGAAGCCACCTGCTTGATGGCGCTGGATTTGCTGTCTCCGTTCGGCAGGGGCTCATAGCGCGCCTCATCCTCGCCGCCCTCGCCGCTGTTGCTCTTGCCGCCAATGCGGTTCATGGCGATGGCCATGCACTCGTGTGCTTCCTGGCTCAACGACCCGTAGCTCATCGCGCCTGTCTTGAAGCGCCTGCAGATGGATTCCACGCTTTCCACCTCATCGATGGGTACGGGCGGCAGCTTGCTGTCGAAATCCATCAGGCTGCGCAGGGTGGCGCGCTGCTCGCTGTTATCCAGCGTATCGCTATACTGCTTAAATGTTTTATAATCGTTATTCCAGCAGGACTGCTGAAGCAAATGGATAGTCATGGGATTATACAGGTGGTATTCCTCGCCCTTGCGCCACTGCATTACGCTGCCCGCTTCCAGCGTCTTTTCTCCCAGCGGATCATGGAAAGCGGCGTCGTGGCGGTCGGCGTTCTCCCGCGCGATACCGTTTAGCCCAATGCCCCCGATGGGCGACACGGTCTTGGGGAAGTATTCGTCAATCAGCGCGCGGCTCAGCCCCACGGCCTCGAAGATCTGCGCGCCACGGTAGCTTTGCACCGTCGAAATGCCCATCTTGGACATGACCTTTACGATGCCCTTGACGATCGCCTTGCTATAGTGGCCTTGCGCCTCTTGGACGCTCTGGCCCTTGAGCATTCCGCATTCCACCAGGTCGGCGACGGTCGCCAGCGCCAGGTAGGGGTTTATGGCGGTTACGCCGTATCCCACCAGCAGCGCGAAATGATGTACTTCGGTGGGCTCGCCGCTTTCTAAAAGAATGCTCAGCTGCGTACGGATGCCGCGCCGGTTGGTGTGCGCCTGAAAGCCGGATACGGCCAGCAATGCAGGGATGGCGGCGTGCTTCTCATCCACACCGCGGTCGGATAGGATAAAGATCGTGCAGCCATTCGCAAACTGATCGTCCAGTTCCCTGTACATCCGCCGCATAGCGGCCTCGATGCCCTTTTCCCCATCCACAATATCATATAGGATGGAGATGGTGCAGGGCTTAAAGCCCTCCTGCGAAAGCGCGCGTACCTTGGCAAGATCCGCGTCGGTCATGATAGGGTTGTGGAGTTTCAACTGCCGGCAGCTCTGCGGTGAGGGGGCGAGCAGGTCGCCCTCGGAGCCGATATAAACGCGGGTGGAGGTGACGATCTCCTCCCGGATGGCGTCGATGGGCGGGTTGGTGACCTGCGCAAAAAGCTGATGGAAGTAATCATAGAGCAGTTGCGGCCGATCCGAAAGTACGGCCAGGGGCAGATCGGCACCCATGGAGCCGGTCGGCTCTATGCCCATATCCGCCATGGGGAGGATCACCTTCTGGACCTGCTCGTAGGTGTAGCCAAAATTTTTCTGCAATTGCCAAAGCGGCGCGTTAAGCCGCGGAAGTAGCCCCTCGGCAGCGGGCAACTCCTCAATGGTCAATTGCAACTGCTCAATCCATCGGTCATAAGGATACATGGAGGCCATATGGCTCTTGATTTCAGTATCGCTGATCACGCAGCCGGCCGCCATATCCACCAGCAGCATCCGGCCCGGGCGAAGGCGCTCCTTATACAGTATCTTTTCCGGGGGGATGTCCAGCACACCGGTCTCGCTGGCCATGATGAGCATATCGTCCGTGGTGACGCAGTAGCGGGCGGGGCGCAGACCGTTGCGATCCAGCATCGCCAGCGCCTGCACGCCGTTGGTGACCGCCATGGCGGCGGGGCCGTCCCAAGCGTCCATCACGTGGCTGTGAAACTCGTAAAACGCGCGCAGTTCCGGCGTGAGCGTGGTGTTTTTTTCCCACGGCTCGGGAATCATCATCATCGCGGCGTGCGGCAAGGTGCGCCCGGAGAGCAGCAGAAATTCCAACGCGTTGTCAAACATCGCGCTGTCGCTGCCGTCGTCGTTGACAATGGGAAAGACCATCTTCACGTCATCGCCGAACAGATCGGAATGCACGTTGCTTTGGCGGGCAATCATACGCTTCTGGTTGCCCAGAATGGTGTTGATCTCGCCGTTATGGATGGTGTAACGGTTGGGGTGGGCACGTTCCCAGCTTGGAAAGGTGTTGGTGGAATAGCGGCTGTGCACCAGCGCCACGGCGGTGGTATAATCCAGATCGCTTAAATCCAGGTACAGCTCCCCCACCTGGCGGGCTTGCAGCATACCTTTGTACACAATGGTACGGCAACTGAGGCTGGCGGCGTAAAAATCAGACGCCTCGGCGGCTTCGCCGTAGCGCAGGCGGCGTTCGGCGATCTTGCGGATCAGGTACAGCTTGCGTTCAAAAGCCGAATCGTCAATCAGATCCGCACTTTTCTGGATAAACGCCTGCCGGATAAAGGGCATGCATTCCAACGCGGTCTTGCCCAGTGTAAAGGGGTTGACGGGTACGGTGCGCCAGCCCAGAAATGTCTGGCCGTACGCGGAAACGATCTCCTCAAAAGCCTTCTCGGTCGCGGCGCGGCAATCCGGGTCGGCGGATAAAAAAAGCATGCCGACGCCATAGGCACCGGGCGCAGGCAATACCATGTTTTCCAATTGGCAAACCTTGCGGAAAAACGCATCGGGGATTTGGGTGAGGATACCGGCGCCGTCGCCCGTATCGGGTTCCGCACCTGTGCCGCCACGGTGGGAAAGATGGTTGAGCGTTTCCAGAGCGTCCCTGAGAACCCTATGGGAACGGACGCCCTTAATATTGGCAAGCATGCCGATACCGCATGCGTCATGCTCATATTGAGGCGAATATAACCCTTGCTGTCGTGGCAAACCTTGCTCTTTCATGTTGAGTCCTCCACATGCGTCTATCTGGAAAATGGGGATAAAAATGGCGCTCCTAAAAAAAGCCTCGTCATTGAGCGTCAATGTATTATAACATTGCCTTCCAAAGCGTGACAATACCGAAACAAAGGAAGAACAAGATGCGATAACCCGCGGATAAGCAAGCTATTGCCGCGGACATGCACACGGCGGGATGAACCGCTTTGTACGAAATCACTAAAAGCGAGGATAAAAAAAAGAGGGGGTTAGCGGACGTTACTGTGTAAATCCACGTTTGATAAAATGCCCGGATACGCTATAGGAGGCGCATCCGACGGGAGCGCCTCCTATGCGTTGTTATCTCTGCCTGCTTTACGTTTACCCGGCAACAGTTGTTTCCCCGGGCATAAGCCGCACGGTTTCTCCGTTGAGCTTCACCGTGACCGTTTCCCCCGCAAGATGGGTCAGCTTCGTTCCCGTTGCATCCACATCGCAGCGCAGACGCGCGCCCCGGTAATGGAGCGTGAAGGCGTAGCCCATTATCCCCGGCGGCAGCGTTGGCGCGAGGGAAAGCCCGTTTTCGTCCAGCATAAGTCCCGCGAAGCCGCGCAGCACGCACAGGTATGCGCCGCCCATGTTGGCTGTGTGCAGCCCGTCGCGGGTGTTGCCGTGGGTATCGCTCCCATCCAGATCGACGATCTCGCAAAAGAGATTCATCGCCTCCTGGGTCATGCCCAGCCGCGCGGCGGCCATGGCGAACACGCACAGCGAAAGCGAGGAATCATGCGTGGTTACGCGCCGATAATACGCTAAGCTGCGGCGGATGGTTTCGGGGTCGGCGGTGTAAGGAAAAAGCAGATGCGCCAGCACCGTGTCCGCCTGTTTGCAGACCTGATAGCGGTACAGGAAAAGCGGATGGTAATGCAGCAGCAGCGGGAAGTTTTCCCGTGGGATGCTTGCCAGATCGAGCACCTGCTTTTGCAGGAAGGAATCATCCTGCGCGCTGATGCCCAATTTTTCATCCCGCGGAAAGAACATGCGGTCGGCAGCCGCGGTGAATGCAGCCAGTTCATCATCCGTCACGCCGGTCGCTTCGCACACGCTGTCATCCAGCCCCGCCGTGCGCAGGGCTTCCAGCACACGCACCGCGCCTCGCAGGTTGTGCTGCGCCGTCGCGTTGGTATAAAAGTTGTTGTTCACCAGACAGGTGTATTCGTCCGGGCCTGTGACGCACTCGATGCGAAAACCGTCCTGTGCCATATGCCCCAGTTCCAGCCAGAAACGCGCGGTTTCCACCAGCACTTCCGCACCGTGTTCGGCCATAAAGCACAGGTCACCCGTCGCGTACCAGTATTGCAAAAAGGCATAGGCGATGTCCCCGTCGATGTGGTATTGCGCCGTACCCGCCGGAAAATAGGCCGAGCACTCGTCCCCGTCGATCGTGCGCCACGGGAAAAGCGCGCCTTTGGCAAAGCCCAGCGACCGCGCGTTTGCCCGCGCGCGGGGCAGGATTGCACAGCGGTATTGCAGCATTTGTCTGGCCGTCTCGGGATTCGTCCACAGGAAGAACGGCGCGACATAAATCTCGCTGTCCCAGAAGGTATGCCCTTCATACCCTTCACCGCTCAGACCCTTGGCCGCAACGTTGCTCAACCCATCCGTCCCCGTGGATTGCAGCAGCTCGTACAGGTCGAAATCCAACGC
>JAJFVI010000344.1 GCA_021371895.1 Eubacteriales bacterium
TGGATGATCCGTTCTTTGGCGATAACGAAAACGCGGCGCTGGCATTGATGGATCACGATTATGAGTATTCGCTGGTTTTCGATGTATCGCAGCGTTTGTTGGACTCCGAGCGCATATACCTGCGCATGGAAGGGCTGGACACCCTCGCTGATGGTTGGCTGAATGGAAACAAGTTACTGGAAGCGGATAACATGCATCGTTGCTGGGAAGTTGAAACGAAAGGCTTGCTTCGTCTTAAAGACAACAGCCTTTTGATTGTTTTTCACTCGCCCACGCGCTATATAGCGGATGCCTACAGGGCAGATCCAGACTATGGCGGCGCGAGCGACGCATTAAACGGGTTTGTCTATCTGCGGAAGGCACATTACATGTTGGGCTGGGATTGGGGAGCGCGTCTTCCTGATTGCGGTATATGGCGTGACGTATCTCTGCTTGGCGTGTGCAAGGGACGCATTGGCAATGTTCTGGTTCGCCAGCGACATCAGGATGGCAAGGTGGAGCTTTCCATCAAGGCAACCCTGACGGACGTCACCACAGAGAATATTCATGTGGAAGCCTCGCTGATTACACCGCAGGGTGAAGCGTTGCCTGTTGGCGATTCCGTGCTGCTGGACAATCCCGAGTTGTGGTGGCCAAATGGATATGGCGCGCAGCCGTTGTATACGGTCAATGTCGCGCTTCTGGATGCGGATGGTCATACGCTGGATCAGTGGCGCAGAAATATTGGGCTGCGTACAATGACTGTTCAAAACCAAAAAGACGAATGGGGACAGAGCTTTTGCTATGAGGTGAACGGTGTCAGCATTTTTGCCATGGGTGCCGATTACATACCAGAGGATAATCTGCTGAGCCGCGTTACGCCTGAGCGTACCCGCGCTTTGCTTGAAAGTGCAAAGCTTGCCAATTTCAATACCGTGCGCGTATGGGGCGGCGGGTATTATCCTTCGGATTCGTTTTATGATGATTGTGATGAACTGGGCCTGCTTGTATGGCAGGATTTCATGTTCGCATGTGGCGAATACAAGCTCACGCCCGAATTTGAGCGTACGATATGTGCCGAAATCAGGGACAACGTCTTGCGCCTGCGTCATCACCCATCGCTGGGGCTCTGGTGCGGCAACAACGAGAATGAAATGTTTGAGGCTACAGGGCGTGGGCTGAACACCTATACCAAGAAATATGAATATATACGGCTTTTTGAGGATATAATTCCCCAAATAGTGCATACGTATAGCCCGGACACCTTCTACTGGCCCTCTTCTCCGTCGTCGGGCGGTAAGTTTGATTGCCCAAATGACGAATCACGTGGCGATGTGCATTACTGGGATGTGTGGCATGGGGGTAAGCCATTTACTGCATATCGGAATTTTCTATTCCGGTTTGTATCCGAATTTGGTTTTCAAGCTTATCCACATCCAAAAACGCTGGAAGCCGTTACGTCGGTGCAGGAACGCGACCCTTTTTCCTATGAAATGGAGAAGCACCAGCGGAATGGTCAGGCTAACGGCAAGATTCTGATGAGCGTTGCACAGATGTACCCATACCCTAAGGATCTGAACAGTCTTTGCTATACATCGCAGATATTGCAGGCGGATGCTATGCGATACGGGGTGGAGCATTGGCGGCGCAACCGCGGACGATGCATGGGCGCTATCTACTGGCAGCTAAACGACTGCTGGCCGGTTATTTCGTGGTCGTCCATTGATTACTTTGGCCGTTGGAAAGCTTTACATTATGCCGCGAAGCGCTTCTTTGCCCCGCTGCTTCTTTCCTGTAAGGAGGAAGGCGAGCTTACGCAAATGCAAAGTGTAAACGATCAGTTGGCCCAACCGGTTGAAAATCGCTTTCAGTTATGTATATCCAATGAAACCATGGAAGAAAAAGAATGTACCGTTTGCTGGTCGCTTCGCGACGCCTCCTCCAATCGTCTTATGGAAGAACAGACGAAGCTCACCGTTTCTCCGCTTTGTTCGCAATGGCTCCCGGAAAAAAAGCTGCCCGACATGGATCGCAGAAGACAGTACATTGCTTATCAACTGCAAGTCGATCATCAGATCGTGTCTCAAGGCAGCGTAATCATGACGCGCCCCAAGCATTTCCTGTTTCTCGACCCCAAGCTGACGGCAGCCGTATCCAATGATG
>JAJFVI010000046.1 GCA_021371895.1 Eubacteriales bacterium
ACGATGTTTTTGATCTTTTCCAGAAAGAACATGTCGATCATCGTCTGGTTATAGATCAGGCTGAGATCAACCCCCAGCCGGATAAGCTGCGCGATGGCGAACAGACGGTCGTCGGTTGGGTTATGGATGTAGCCGAGTAGCTTTTCGGCGTCCCAACCGTCAAACTTTGGCATATACAGGTGGCTTACGCCGATTTCCAGCGAGCGCACAGCCTTTAGCAGACTTTCCTCAAACGTGCGCCCGATGCTCATCACCTCGCCGGTCGCCTTCATCTGGGTGGAGAGGCTGTTGCTGGCACCTTCCAGCTTATCAAAGGGGAAGCGTGCGATTTTGGTGACCACGTAATCCAGCGCCGGTTCAAAGCAGGCGGGAGTGTTGGCCAGGGGAATCTCATCCAGATGCAAGCCTACGGCGATCTTGGCGGACACGCGCGCGATGGGGTAGCCGCTGGCCTTGCTGGCCAGCGCCGAGGAGCGGCTGACGCGCGGGTTGACCTCGATTAAGTAGTATTGAAAACTGTAGGGGTCCAGTGCGAACTGCACGTTGCAGCCGCCCTCGATTTTCAGCGCCCGGATGATTTTCAGCGCGCTGTCCCGGAGCATGTGGTATTCCTTGTTAGTCAGCGTCTGGCTGGGGCACACGACGATGGAATCGCCCGTGTGTACGCCCACCGGGTCTACGTTTTCCATGTTGCAAACGGCGATGGCGGTATCGTTGCGGTCGCGCATCACCTCATATTCGATTTCCTTGTAGCCCTTAATGCTTTTTTCCACCAGCACCTGATGCACAGGGGATAGCCTGAGCGCGTGCTCCATCATGGGCGCGAGCTCCTGCTCGTTATCGGCGAAGCCGCCGCCCGTGCCGCCCAGCGTAAAGGCGGGGCGCAGCACCACCGGATAGCCGATCTCCAGCGCCGCCGCCATGCCCTCCGCGATGGTGGTGGCGATCTTGGAACGCAGCACCGGTTCGCCAAGGCGCTGGCAAAGCTCCTTGAACTTCTCGCGATCTTCCGCCATTTCGATGGAGGCGAAACTGGTGCCGAGAATCTCCACCTGGCACTCGTCCAAAATGCCCTTGCGGGAAAGCTGCATAGCCAGGTTGAGCCCCGTTTGCCCGCCTAGGCCGGGGAGAATGGCGTCCGGGCGTTCAAAGCGGAGGATCTTGGCGACGTATTCCAGCGTAAGCGGCTCCATGTATACCTTATCCGCGATGTTCGTGTCGGTCATGATGGTGGCGGGGTTGGAGTTGACGAGGATGACCTCGTACCCCTCCTCGCGCAGCGCCAGGCAGGCCTGGGTGCCCGCGTAATCGAACTCCGCCGCCTGGCCGATGATGATAGGCCCGGAACCGATTACCATGATGCGCCGGAGGTCTGTGCGTTTAGGCATGAGTTTGTTCCTCCCTTGCGTCGTTCATCAGGTCGATAAAGCGGTCGAACAGGTACGCGCTGTCCTGCGGGCCGGGAGCGCTTTCCGGGTGGTACTGCACCGAAAAGAGGCGCTCTTTGACGCACTCCATGCCCTCGGCGGTATGATCCAGCAGGTTTTGGTGTGTCAGCGTAAGCCCCGTACCCTGCAGGCTGTCCACATCTACGGCAAAGGAGTGGTTCTGGCTGGTGATCTCAATCTTGCCGGTGCGCAAATCCATTACGGGGTGGTTGCCGCCGCGGTGGCCGAACTTCATTTTGAAGGTTTTCGCGCCATAGGCCAGCGCGATCATCTGGTGCCCCAGGCAGATACCGAAGATGGGCAGTTTGCCCCGCAGGATGCGCAGCGTGTCGATCACGGGGGTCACGTCCTCCGGGTCGCCCGGCCCGTTGGAGAGGAAAAGCCCGTCCGGCTTGAAGCTCATAATGGTTTCCGCCGGAGTATCGTAGGGGACGACGAGCACGTTGCAATCGTGATCGCGCAATTTGCGGATGATGCTGAGCTTGACCCCGCAATCGATGCATACCACATTGTAACAGGCGTTGGGCGTGCGCGCGTACCATTTCTTTTTGCTGCTTACGCGGCTGACCACGTCGCTGGGGTAGGCGTAGGCGCGGATGCGCGCAAGCGCTTCCTCGCGGGTGGTTTGGGGGGAGCACAGCAGCGCACGCTGGCTGCCTTCGTTGCGAATCATGCGGTTGATTTTCCGGGTATCCACGCCCTGTATGCCGGGGATGCCGTTTTCCTCCAGCAGCTCGCCCAGCGTTTTGGTGTAGCGGAAATTGCTGGGCAGATCGTTATACTCGCGCACCACCAGCGCCCCCATGGTGGGGGTGCGGGTTTCGTAATCCTCGTCGGTCACGCCGTAATTGCCGATGAGCGGATAGGTCATCACCACCATCTGGCCGGTGTAGCTGGGATCGGTGACGATCTCCTGATAGCCGACCATGGAGGTGTTAAATACCATCTCACACAGCGCCTCGGCGTCGGCGCCAAAACCCGTGCCTAAAAACTCGGAACCGTTTTCCATGACCAGTTTACGGTTCAGCGTTGCCATACGGTTTCACCTCCTACCAAAGTGAGTTCGCAGCGCCCGAAAACCCGTGCGCCGGCAAAGGGTGTCGCCCTGCCCAGGGAAAGAAATTCTTCCGGGTCGACCGTCCATTCCTGATCGAGGTTCAGCACCGTAAGGTCGGCGCTCTCCCCAGGCGTAAGCGTGGCTGGTCGCATGCCGAAGCGTGCGCGCGGCGCGTCGGTAAGCATAGTCAATAACCGTTCCAGCGGCATCTGCCCTGTGCGTACCAGACCCGTATAGAGGACTGCGAATGCGCATTCCAGCCCTACAATGCCCATCGCGCTCTTTTCCAGCCCGCCGGCCTTTTCCATTGCGGAATGCGGCGCGTGGTCGGTGGCGATCATGTCGATGGTGCCATCCAGCGCAGCTGTTACCAGCGCTTCACGGTCGGCGAGGCTCCGAAGCGGCGGGTTCATCTTATAGCGCCCATCCTCCTGCAGATCCTCGTCGCACAAGAGCAGGTAATGGGGCGCGGTTTCGCAGGTTACGTCCACGCCCTCGGCCTTGGCCTGCCGGATGAGCGCCACACTCTCCTTGCAGGATACGTGGCAGACGTGGTACTTGCAGCCTGTTTCTTTAGCCAAGCGCAGATCGCGTTGCACCTGCCGCCACTCGCTCTCGCTGGAGATGCCCCGATGCCCGTGTGCCCGGCAGTACTCCCCATCGTGGATGTACCCGCCGTGCAGCAGATCGTTTTGCTCGCAGTGCGCGGCGATAATGCCGCCGACTGCCGCGACGCGCTCCATGGCTT
>JAJFVI010000102.1 GCA_021371895.1 Eubacteriales bacterium
GCCCCAACTGGCGAAAGAAATTTTAGCAGACCCGCTAGCGCAGCCCCAACTGGCGAAAGGCACTTTAGCAGACCAGTAGGCGCGGCCCCAACTGGCGAAAGAAATTTTAGCAGACCCGCTAGCGCGGCACCATCTGGCGGCAGGCCCTTTAGTAGCCCTGTCAGCGCGGCACCATCTGGCGAAAGACATTTTAGCAGACCAGTAGGTGCAACCCCAACTGGCGAAAGGCACTTTAGCAGACCAGTAGGCGCAACCCCAACTGGCGAAAGGCACTTCAGCAGACCAGTAGGCGCAACCCCAACTGGCGAAAGGCACTTTAGCAGACCAGTAGGCGCAACCCCAACTGGCGAAAGACATTTTAGCAGACCTGTCGGCGCGGCACCAAGTGGTGAACGGCACTTTAGCAGACCAGTAAGTGCGACACAGCCTGGCGAAAGACATTTCAGCAGACCAGTAGGCGCGGCACCAACTGGTGACAGACATTTCAGTAGGCCCACCGGCGCAAGCGACAGGGGCGGTACCCGATTCGCCAGAGCGCGCGTCGCCGTCCGTCCCCGCCCCGCTACCCCCACGGAGCATACCGACCTAACCTCCGGCGCGCGCCGCATAGCGCTGGAAACCCTGCGCGACGTACACGAGCACGGCGCTTATGCTTCTCTTGCCCTGCAGGAAAGGCTTTCCCGTTCCACACTTTCCCAGGTGGACCGCCATCTGGCCACCAGCATTGTTTACGCGACGCTGGAAAACCAGATCAAGCTTGATTTCGCGTTGGATCGGCTGATGGATCACCCGACCCACGAGCCGGCGCAGCGGGACATCCTGCGCATGAGTGCCTGTCAGATACTCTTTTACGACCGTGTGCCGGACAGCGCCGCCGTCAACGAAGGGGTGAATCTGGCGCGCGCGCTGGGCATGGAGGGCGCGTCGGGCTTCCTGAACGCGGTGCTGCGCAGTCTGGTGCGCTGCAAAGACGAAATCCCCTGGCCCAAGCCGGAGGACGGCCTGCGGGAATACATCCACATCATGGGCAGCGTACCGTTTTGGCTGGTGGATAAACTCATCGCGGTGTACGGGGAGGAACTGGCGCAGGAGATTCTTCTGTATCGCGGATCATCCCACGAGATGGTCGCACGCCCCAACCGGATGAAGTTTACCGATGACGAATTTGAAAAGCTGCTCGACCAGAAGACGTGGCGCTGGCGGCGCGGCGTGGCTCCGCATTCCTATTTGCTGGGCGGGGTCAGTGAGCTGGCCATGGATAACGATTACCGCTCGGGCAATCTCTCCGTACAGGGACAAAGCAGTATCCTGGCCGCCGAGGCCATGCAGGCAAAACCCGGCATGCGCGTGCTGGACGCGTGCGCCGCGCCGGGCGGAAAAGCCTGCTATATGGCGGAAGTCATGCAGGGCACGGGCCGCGTGTTCGCCTGGGAACTGCATGAGAGACGCGCTCTGCTTTTGGAGTCGGCCAAGCGCCGACTGCATCTGGAGAACCTGCGCATCACCGTGCGCGACGCTACGGAGCCCAAGCCGGATTTAGACGGCACAATGGACGCTGTGCTGCTGGACGCGCCTTGCACCGGGCTGGGGGTGCTCACCGATAAACCCGACCTGAAATACCGCTTACAGGAAGCGGACGTCCCAGCCATTGTGGAAACGCAGCAAAAGCTGCTTTCCGCCCTGTGCCGTTATGTAAAGCCCGGCGGAGTGCTGGTCTACAGCACTTGCACCATCCTGCCGGAAGAAAACACGGAGCAGGTACGGGCATTTTTGGAAGCACATCCGGAGTTCACCCTGCTGCCGCCGCCGCAAAGCTATCCCCAAGCGATCCGTGACAGGCAAACTCCGCTGGGGCTGCAGCTGTTCGCGCATCGCGACGGGGTGGAAGGCTTCTTTATCGCGAGGCTGCGCAGGGCGGAGGCATAACAATGCCGGATAAACCTATTTTGCTTGATCTGACTTCCGAGGAGCTGAAAACATACCTCATCACGCTGGGTCAGCCCGCCTTCCGTGCCGGGCAGTTGTTTGCGTGGCTGTATCGGGGCGTGCCCTTTCCCGAAATGAGCACGCTGCCCCAGGCGCTCCGGCAGACGCTGGCCGATCAGGCCATTGATCTCCCCTTGCGCCTGCACGCCGCCTTTCCCTCGCAAAAGGATGAAACCGTCAAGTTCCTCAACGCCTGCACGGACGGAAACCTGATCGAGAGCGTACTCATGCGCTACAAATACGGCTACACCCTGTGTATCTCCACGCAGATCGGCTGTAAAATGGGCTGCGCCTTCTGCGCCAGCACCCTGCACGGCTGCGTGCGCAACCTTTCCGCCGGGGAGATGGCCGCGCAGGTGATTCTGGCAAACCGTTATCTGGGCGAAAAAGGACGCGTAGGGCACGTGGTGCTGATGGGTAGCGGCGAACCGCTGGAAAATTACGACCAGACGGTACGCTTTTTGCGCCTTGTCAATCACCCGGGAGGGCTGAATATCAGCCTGAGGTCGGTATCGCTGAGCACCTGCGGCCTTGCGCCGCAGATTCGCGCACTGGCGGACGAGGGCCTGCCCGTAACGCTGAGCGTTTCGCTGCACGCCCCCAACGACCTGCTCCGCCAACAGATCATGCCCATCGCCAGCCGTTACTCTCTCCGGGAACTGATGGAGGCGGTGCGGTATTACGTAACGCAAACCGGGCGGCGCGCGGTGTTTGAGTACGCGCTGATCGACCGATTCAACAGCGAGCGCGAGCACGCACGCGAACTGGCCAGGCTGATCGGCCACCTGCAATGCCACGTCAACCTGATTCCGCTCAACCGCGTGGAGGAACGCTCGCTTTCTCCCGCTTCTCCCGAGGCGGTACGCGCCTTTTTACAGACACTGGAATCGCTGGGCGTTTCCGCCACCCTGCGCAGGGAAATGGGTGCGGATATCGCCGGCGCGTGCGGCCAGTTGCGCAACCGGCACTTGAAAGAAGCGGATAAACCTGCTATCATCAATTCTTAGACGAGCGCAGACATTTATGAAGCCGCTCGCGTAAATCCATATGGCTTAGGGTCGACCGCGGACGCACGGAAACCGGGAGGTGGGACGTCGTGCAGATATTTGCCAAAACACATCCGGGGCTGGTACGCCCCACCAACGAGGATTCGCTGCTGGTTTCGCATAACCTGTACGGCGTGGCGGACGGCATGGGCGGCCATCGCGGCGGCGAAACCGCCAGTCGCGTCGCCGTGCAGGTGATCCGCAATCTCCTGCAAGGCAGGGCGCCCGAGGAAAACGCCCTACGCGTGGCGATGGAAGCCGCCAACCACCGTATCTTCGATATGCAGCGCCACGACCCCGCTTTAAGCGGCATGGGCACCACCGTAACGCTGCTGTGGGAAAGTGAAAAGGAAGTACTCATCGCCCATATAGGCGACAGCCGCGCCTATCTGTTCCGAGGCGGCGAACTAAACTGCCGGACACAGGATCACAGCGTAGTGGGTGAACTTGTGCGCAATAAGACGATCACCCCCGAAATGGCGAAAAACCATCCCTACCGCAGCGTCATTACGCGCGCGTTGGGTACCGGACCCGTGATGGAGCCGGACATGCTTCACGTGGATAAACAAGCGGGCGACGTTTGGCTCGTCTGCTCCGACGGGCTCTATAACATGTTGGAAGACACGCAAATCGCCGATACCCTGAGCGCCGTGGAGAGCGAGGCAGCGGCGGACAGGCTGCTGGAATTGGCGCTGGCAAACGGCGGGCACGATAACGTCAGCCTCATCCTGGGTCGCGTAACGGAGGTGAGCGTATCGTGATGAAAGGGATGGTCTTTGCCGAACGTTATCAACTCATCGATTTCATCGGGCAGGGTGGCATGTCGCTGGTTTACAGAGCCGTGGATATCCGCACGGGGCACAGCGTCGCCATCAAAATCCTGAAGTCGGAGTATAACGGCGACAAGGAATTTCTCGAA
>JAJFVI010000150.1 GCA_021371895.1 Eubacteriales bacterium
GGCTCCACGTGATAAAGGCTGTTTGTAACAAGGGTGGTCGCCGTGCTGATATCATCCACCGGCGAACGTTTGACGGGGCAGGTTTGCAACTCCGCGCGCATTTCTTCGACCGACAGGGGTTGATATGCAAGTGACGCCGGGGCTTTGCAGCCACACGCTTCCATACGCGGGCATACGAAACCCTTCTCGGCGATCGTCCGGCAGGTGATGGGCTTCGTGCCGCTGTCCATGAAGTGCGCGATCTTCGCCTGCGTTTCAGCATGGTTGTAATTCGGATACGATTGCGACAGCGCATGGATGGCCTGCTCTCCGCCGTCGAACACCGCCAGATTGGTAATCATGGCGTACCAATCGTGCTCGGGCAGCGTTGCAGCATGCTCCTGACAATGTTTCAGGAAATCGCAGCGTTTCAGCACCAGCGGCAGACCCTTCTGTGTGCGTTTCTCCGCTGTACGCGGTTTTGTAGGCTCCGAAACGGCGGGGAGCGCCGCTGCTAGTTCATCCTGCGTATAACGAAGCTCGGGGTTGAACTTGACGCACTCCACCCGGAAAGGTTCCGCTTTACAGTGCAGGAAGCCCGGCAGCCGGAGCACGCGGCTCTCGTTGACGCAGGCGGTATCGCCATCGAACCGCTGAATTAATGCCTTCTGAATCGACCGGAAACGTGCAACCTCGGCATTTTTCACCAGCCAGTAGGTATGCAGAGATTTTCGCGTTTTCACGATGATGCTGGGCGGCAGCGGGAACGCCTCGATGCGCGCCATCTGCTCCTCGACTGGCGCGGTGTCGCATTCCACGAACTGTGCGTTGATGCGGGTGATGTCCTTATCCTCGTGGCCGCCGTGATTGACCACGAAAAAGATGCCCCGGTTCTGTTCGTTGTGTTTGCGCAACGTATCTGTCATGCCTTCGATTTTTCCTGCGGGGCACTCCAGCTTCAGCCCCTTGAACGCCGTATCCTTCCGATCGGCGAACACGCGCAGGCAGACGGTCTCCCCGACGTCGAAGAAGGGGCGGAGGAACTCCTCAAGGGGAACGCTCAAACCTTGCATTCATATTCCTCCATTTCTCCAAACCGAACGCCGACCGACGCTTCCGCGACGATGGGCACGTCGAAGTCCTCAAACGGCTGCGCTTCCATACAGGTTTTGACGAAGCGTGCCGCTTCCGGCACCTTTTCTTCCGACACTTCAAACACCAGTTCGTCGTGAATCTGCAGCAGCGGTTTGAGCCACGGGCGTGTGTGCAACCCGGCCAGCAGGCGCGGCAATGCGAGCTTCAGGATGTCCGCCGCCGTACCCTGTATGGGCGTGTTGAGCGCGCAGCGTTCCGCGAAGCTCCGCTTGTCCCAGTCATCCGACGCGATGCCAGGCAGATACCGCCGCCTGCCGAGCCATGCCTCGGTGTACTTGCGAAAGCGCGCCTGTTCTTTGGTTTCCTCCTGCCACGCGGTGAGCCTCGGATAACCGGCTTTCAGATTGTTGATGATTCGCTCGCATTCTTCAAGCGATGTGTCCAGCCCTGCCTTGAAGCGGAGCGTCCGCTGCAGACCGCGCGGGAACAGCCCATAAAAAGTACCGAAGTTGCAGTTTTTAGCAATGGTGCGGCGCTCTTTGTAATGCTCGGCGTTTTTATCCTTGGCCTGTTCGTAGGGGATATGATAGATCACACCGGTGGTCTGCGCATGAATGTCCCCGCCCGAACAGTAGGTTTCCAGCATCTTTTCATCCCGGCAGTAAAACGCACCGACGCGAAGCTCGATCTGCGAGAAGTCCAGCGAAAGTAGCCGTTTGCCTTCCAGCGCTTGAATGAAATTGCGAATCCCGCTCACGTCGCCATCTGGGCGGGGCATGTTTTGCAGGTTGGGCCTGCGTGCCGCGAAGCGCCCGGTTTCCGTGCCCAGCGGGAACAGATCGGGGTGGATTCTGCCAGTGGCCGGGCTGATGTGTTTACGGTATCCTTCGATATAGGTGCTTTTCAGCTTGCCCCACTTGCGGTATTCCTGTATCAACTCGAAAAGCGGCATGAGTTCCGGGCGTTTCTCCCGGCAATATTCGGCCAGCAGGATCATCGTTTCTTCATCTGCTGCCTCCTGATACCGCGCCGTTGTTTTGAGCACCGGCAGCCCCAGATCGGAATAAAGGTAACGCTTGAACGCTAACGTACCGGCATTGGAGCCGATGTTTACATCGCCGATGATGAACGCGATCTCCGCGCGAATCCGCGCGAGCGTCTGTTCCGCCTCCGCCTGCTTTATAAGCATCAGCGCCTGATCGACCGGTAGGCCGTTATGCTTCATGAGCCCGCAGTAGACGGCGGTTGGGGATTCGATCTGCTCCACGATGAAGCGGTGTTTGGGCAGGTAACGGTCAAACCAGCCGTTGAAGGTATGGTAGAGCCGGAGAGCGTAGTCGCTGTCGGCGCAGGCGTAGCGGACAGTTTCCTCCACCTGCGAGTCAAGCTCGTCGAAGGAACGACCGCCCGTAACCTCCTCGAACGTGGGCATCTCTACGTCGTACAACTGCGGCACCAGCGTTTTCAGGCCGCTGTCGGCGAGAGTACGGAACATGGTGTTGTTCTTGAGCGTCATCTGGGCCGCTGCGATGGTATCGTAGCAGGGCGGTTGCACAACGATCCCCAGGTGATACAGGAACTTGGCTTCAAAGCTCAGGTTGTGCGCGATTTTGGTGATGTGCCGGTTGGCCATCAGGTTGGCAAGGAAGGATACGATTTCATCGGGATCAGCATTGTTTCCCTGCCGATGCCGCAGAGGGACGTACACAGCCGTTCCTTCTGCGACGGAAAAACTGACACCGGTGATCTGCGCCATGGCGGGATCAAGCGCGGCCATGGGAACATCCCGGTACGCATCCAGCGGCGAGGTTTCAAAATCGAAAGCGACGATCCAGCTGTCGCCAAGATAGGTTTTCAAATCCGGAAGCGTCGTTACATATTGGTATTTCATGGGGAACTCCTTTCCGCTACGGCAGGGCGCACCGGTGCGATGCGTCCTGCCCGGAGCGCGTTATTCCAGAGGCTGGATGACTTCGCCGGTTTCCATGTCCACCGCCGGTGCATCGGTGCCTTCGGGTTCATAGCCGAAGTCCTGACTGTAGGCTTTGACCTGCTCGGACAGCGTTTCGATCAGCGTGTGCTCCTGCGGCGACAGCACCCGATCGATCGCAAACTGCGCCTGCGAGAAAGTGATGCCCCCGCTGTTGGTGGTCTTTTTCAGGCTGAAGCGCGTCACGACGCTGTTAGACTTCCGGCCCTTGCTGAGCAGGCGCTTGATGTAGCGGCTGAACTCCTTGAGCGAGCCGGTGGGCAGCGAGAGGATCAGCGGGAAGATTTCGCCCTCCCTGAGCACATAGATGCGGCGGCGGTTCTTGCAAGCTTTGCTGCCGTTTTCCCCGGTACCGAACTGGTTGTAGGGGCAGTTCATACAGTTGCCGCCCGGATCGCCCACGCCGGTAACGCCGTCAAGGCTGCCGCAGTCGGGCGGCTGGTTGCCGCCGGTGTACTTGCTCTTATAGAAGGCGTACAGCGGGTGATGGAACAGGATGACCGCCGAAAACTCCTTGAAGGTGTCCGGCTCGGACGGATTGTCGCCGGGCACTTCGAAAACTGTGCTGCCCGCGCTGGGAATCTTGATGCGCTCGAAGCCGCCCTGTAGTCCGTCCAGTTCCTGCGAAAGGATATCCGTGAGATTGAAGTCCTGAAGGCGCAGGTAGCCGGAATCCGTAGCGATGATTTCATTTTTACTCATGATGGGGTTCCTCCAAATCCGTATTTTGTATGTGAAAGCCATCGTTGCTGCTTTGCTCTTCATGCTTTTCATCAGGCACGCCGGACGCCGACCGTCGATTTTTCAAACAGCGTGACCAGTCCGTTCAGCCACTCCGGGAGTGCATCGTCGTTCTCCGCTCGCTGCTCTTTGACGAAGGCGGACAGAGAGTTGGCGTTGACGGTTTCGTACACGAGATCGCCATACCCCTCCGCCTTGAGCGCGCCATACAACTCGGTTTTGCGATCCGGCCGCGCCGAAGCCCTTGTGGTCGTGGTCAGGTAGAACAGGGTGCCAGCGCGGTTGAAGCTCTGCGTTTCGGTCTGCGCCATGAGCTCGGACAGGGCGTAGTCCGCATCATCAATGGCGGCGTTCAGTTCCTTTACGCGCTGCTCGGCCTCTTTCTTCGCGTCGCGCAGTTCTTTAAGCCGGTCGGCCAGTTCAAACATTTCCTGCATCTTTTTCACCTCCTTCCGCGAAGGGATTGCTTCCGTGCCGGTAATCGTCTACCAGCGTTCTGGCCAGATCCGCCTTGGTACGGAGGGCTGTGAGAACTTTCTCGTCCACCGTGTCCTTGGCGGTAAGATAAAGGTAAGTGCAGTTATGTTTTTGCCCGACACGGTGAATACGGGCTTTGGTTTGCTCGAAGTTGGACATGGAATAATCCAGCGAGTAGAAAACCATGGTGCTGGCGGCAGTGAGTGTGATACCCAGCCCAGCCGTGGCGATCTGCCCGATAAACACCTTCAAATCGGGGTCGCGCTGGAATTGTTCAATCTGCACATCACGGTCTTGTACGCCGCCGCAGATAAGGGAGTATCGCAAACCCTTTTCCTTGAGGAGCTTTTCGATGGCGTGGATCTCGGGAAGGAAGCGCGCGATCACGACCAGCTTCTGCTCCTCGCTGACCGCCTCGTCGATGATGTCGGAAAGCGCGTCCAGCTTCGCCGTGCTCACGGTACTGACGACACCATCGTCGCTTCCCAGGAATCCGCCTGTCAGCTGCGAGAGTCGGAGCAAACGGGTGAGGATGTTGGTTGCCGTAACCTCGCCCTTGGCAAGCTCCGCGTAGCTGTTTTTCACCAAGTCCCGGTAAAGCCGCGCCGTTTTGAGTTCCAGTTCCACATACCGCACGATATCGGTTGTTTCGGGCAGATCCAGACATTCCGCTTTTGTGGTGCGGAAGGCGATGGAGTGAAGCCTGTCCATGAGTTCCGGTTCCATGGAGCGCTTGAGTACCGGTGTGTAATTTCCATAGCCGAGCATGTTGAAATATCGGTTTCGGAAGGTGTAGAAGCTCTGGCCGAAGATCGCGGGATTCAGAAACTTATACTGGCTGAACACGTCTAGGGCCTGATTGGTGATGACAGTGCCCGTGAGCAGCAGGCGATATTTTGCTCGAGCGCCCAACCGGTGCATGGCCTTTGATTGGCGGGCGTTATGGGTCTTCAGCTTATGGCCTTCGTCGGCGACGATGACGTCCGGGGCGAATGCCGTTAGCTGGTTTTCTAATCGCCATGCGGATTCGTAGTTCACGATAACGATCTGCAACCTGCCGATGTCCAATGCGCCGAGCGTTTCCGCTTTCTTTGCGACGCTGCCGGTGAGGATATGTGCCTCGTACTGGAAGGCGGCATACTTCTCCAACTCCTCCCGCCATACGGACAGGATAGAGAGCGGCGCGACGATCAGGACTTTACGGATTTTGCCCGACAGGTACAGCCTGCCGATGATCCCGATGGTCGTGAGCGTTTTGCCGCAGCCCATCTCCATGAGGAGCGCTGCGCCGGGGGGAACTGGAGGATCGCCGGTGAGGCCGAAGAGATTGTTAACGAAGCGGTAGGCAGTTATTTGGTGCTTATATGGCGTTGCCTTGACCGGCATCCGGTCTTCCGAGTTGCTCATTCGCTTTCACCTCGCTCTTGAATATGGCTGCATGCAATGCGTGTACGGCGTTCTTATCGGTTCTGTCTACTTTGTGTGGCGGCAGCTTACGAATCTCAAGATCGGACAGGTCGTCGCCGCGAATGGTGATATGGATGGTCTGCATGGGGTTCCCTCCTCGCTTCTTGTATTGGAGGGCGACTATCACCCTCTATATACAAGCCACGGGAAACGGGAAACCGTAGCCCCTATTCGAGCAATTTTTTCAGACGGATATGAATTTTCCGCAGGCGGTCACGGACAGCGCTTTCGGTGACTCCCTGCTCGCGGGCAATATCAGCAATCTTTCGGTTTTCAAAATAGACTTGCCGAATCAGTTCCTGCTGCTGGGGCTGAAGCGCTTGAATGGCTTGGCACAGCCTATCGTAATCGGCAGTGCGAATAACGTCTGTTTCCACATCCGCCGATGGATCTACGAGGGTGTCCATCTTATCGTTATCGTTGCTGTAGCTTTCATGTCTGCGCGTTTCACGCCGATTTGTGTTATACTCGTCCCTTTCAAGATGAATGATAATTTCGCCAAGGCTGTCCTCGACCTCAATGTTGATGGTTTGTCCGTCGCAGTAAGAATATTGGATTTTCATGAAAGTGCCGCTCCCTTCTTCGCTTGGAGGCGAAGCAAGAAGCGGCTTATACTGGCTTTATGGGCAGACAAAAAGCCGGAGCAAAGCTTTTCTTGCTTCGCTCCGGCCATTTGATGCCTCGCGTTATTTACGCGGGCTCGTTGCTCGGTAGCTTTTCTTTATGGGCGAGGGTTGCTTTCGTACAGGTGGAGGTTGAAAACAATCCACCTTGACGATATTTCCGCAATGAGGGCACCGCAATTCGATTGCAAACTCCTTGAGGGGTTCGCGCGAGATGTCACAAATTCGTTTGTTACAGCGGGGGCATTGCATTCGAATCATGTCGTTCCCTCCAATAATAGTGTTAGCAATCTTGCTTACAGAGTGAGAAAGAGAAAGGCAACCCAATCGTTTTTAATGATTTAATTGCCTTAAAGAGTAGCCATGCGATTTTTATGATTATACAACAGATGGGATCAATCCCAGTTGTTTAAGCCGTATACAAGCAGCGTTTTTGGAAACCTGAAACTGATTGGCAATCCTTGCAAGGGATTCGTAGTATTGACAGGAGTTCATTTTCCCTCGGTATACGCTCAGACCTATACCCAGCTCATCACGCGCCGCCTGAATAAACGGCTTCTTGGGCATGAGCAGTGCGGCGGCGAGGCTGTCTGCCTGCCATTCCTCCCAATCCTTATCGGTTCGGAGCATGTGATGGCTGCTTTCGACTTGGCTGGAACGGCAGGCAACATATCCTGGCATTTGCGTTCGAAGCTGGAACTTCTGATTCGTCGGTGAGTGATAAGAACGGTGTAGAATCCAGTGAGAATTTTCATGTGCTAGGGTAAATCGCTTCCTTGCTCTCTGATCATAACCAATCAGCCCTTTGTTAATGACCAC
>JAJFVI010000113.1 GCA_021371895.1 Eubacteriales bacterium
CCCAGCGCGACCCCATCGGCCACAGCGACCGTAACAGCCGCGCCAACGGCAACCGTCACCGTCGCCGCTACGGAAACGGTCAGCATGTACGTCGGTTATGCCGTTACCACCACACAAACGGCTCTGCGTAAAAACGCTAGCTTGAATGACCAATATATCATCATTACGCTGCCGGCGGGAACGCTGTTATACCTCAACAGCCAAGTCACCGTGACCGACATTCTGTGGAGCGGCGCGCAGACCCGGTTGGGAACCTCCTATATCGGTGTGGTGCAGGACGGCGCGGTGAAGCACATTACCGAGGAAGAGGCGCAGGTATACATCGATGCCTATAATGAGGCCAACGCGACGCCTACGCCTTCCCCCACCCCCAGCCCCACGCCGATCCCCGCGCAGACGACGGGGTACTACATCGCGCTGGGCGACGTACCCATGCGCTCTGTCGCCAATACCTACGCCGATATTCTCACCTGGCTCCCCAACGATACCGTGGTGTATGTGGCCGGGCAGGTATATAACGAAGGCTACGGCTGGCATATTACCGCCTACAACGACAATGTCGGCTATGTACGCGCCGATCAGCTTCGCAAGCTCAACAATGCGGAAACAGAGGAATACCTGAATACCGTGACGACCGTCACGCCCGCGGCCTCCGCCACACCTAAGCCTTACGACCCGTACGCAGCTTCCAGTTACGGTTACGTAACCTCCAGCAGCGTCAACTTCCGCTCTACTCCCAGCGCCAGCGCGACCAGGATCAAGACCCTCAAGCAATACGCTTTCGCGCTGATCCTCGGCTCCAGGGTTGTGGATGGCGAAACCTGGTATAACATCAACCAGGCCGGCACAGTCGGCTGGGTGGACGGGCGCTTCTTCAATGTGCTCAACCTGACGGAGCTGTCTACCTTCCTTAACAGCAGCGAATATCTGACGGGGCTGACCAACAACAGCACTTCCACCACCACCTCCGGCAGCTCAGGCAACGCCACGCAGGGGCAGGTTTCCTCCGTGGAGGATTGGAACGTCGGCGTCTGGGAGAACCCCAGCAGCGCGCTGAGCACCTCCTACGAGCCGTTTAACCCCTACACTACGCCCACCGTGGCCCCCACAACGACTGTAGTAGTAGGCCTAAACGCGGACGGGAGTACCGTCGCGCCGACGGATACCTTCGTCATCGGCACAATGATCCCCATCTCCTACGAGGAGGATACCAAGGAAACCCAGACCGACAACAGCTGGGTCGGGCTAGCCATCGGTGGCGTGATCCTGCTGGGCGGAGCCGGCGGCGTGTACGCCTACGCCCTCAACCAGAATAAAAAGCGCCGCCTTGCTGCGCGCAATGCCGCCAACAGCCACCGTACCACTCTTCAGGGCGGGCAGACAGCCGCAGGCGTCGCCGCCGCTGCGAGCACAGCCGCCACGACCGATCCGCATACACGCCGTGCCGTCGCCGCACCGCCCGCGGGAAGTGTCGTCGGTCGGCAGGACGAATCAAACGCTAGCAGCCAAAACAACCAGAAGTCAAACGTGCGTCCCGCCGCGCCCAACCCGTACGCAAGGCCCGCGCAGACCCCCGGCGCACAGGACGCCAGCGGCATAACGGCGGAACGCCCCGCATCTCCCGGCAGCAATCCCTACGTGCAGCCCAAGAGCACACAGAGCGCTGTGCCCAGTGCGCCGGCATCCCCGGCCAACCCCTACCGCAGCGTCGAAACCGACGCGACGGCAGGCACGGAACAACCCAACCCCAGTCCGCGGCACAGCAATCGAGCCGGCCGCTACCAAAACCCCAACGGGGACGATAAGGGGTAACGCACACAGAAAATGACGCTCCCCTAAAGCCATAGCGGCGGAAGAACGCCGTACCAAAGGCTGAGAAGCCCTCCTCTATAACAAAAACCCTCTCGGGGCCTTCGGGCCCCGAGAGGGTTTTTGTTATTCCAGAGGCCAACGAAGGCTGCTCGGTTTTTTTACTGTCTCGATTGAGAATCGGACTTACAGTCTGTATATACCGTCTATTGGTCATATTATACTACAATCAGCATAATAACCTCCTCCTTTTCGATGGAGAGAAACGGGGAATATATACCGGTTCCGAACCGAAAACGCACCGCGTTCGCGGCGTTTTCCCTTCGACGTACAGGGAACCACGGGCGTAGGAATTCCTGCGTCTGCGTTTTCTCCATTCGTCGGAATGAAATCGTTAGCGAATACCTACGCCGACGGCTCCAACCGGTATGAAAAGCGACGGGTGAGAGGCGAGCTTGCGAACGACGCACGCAGGTTGGAAATGCTGCGGAATGCAAATGTGAATTAACGGAGGGTAAAACCATGATCGAAAAGATTGTGTCGCTGCTGGAACAGATACAGGATGAACGCCTTTTAGAGAGCATCTACTGGTATATCGAGCGAAAGCTGGTGCGCAAGCCTCCCCAGCGCTGAACGTTTACCACGGAACGGGCCTCATGGCGGCCGAATTCCCCGCGTCTAGGAGGCCCGTCCTGTGGCAGCGAACGTCGGCTCCGTGCCAAGGCGAACCCAATCCTCCCTATAGGTTCCCCAACTCCTTATTCCTTTGTATTCGCGGCGGCAGGGACGGCGGTCTGCCGGTTTGGCACCGCCTCCGCGTCCAACGCTTTCCCCGCCGTCGTGACAGCCATTCGGCGTTTATTCCCGCGGGTGGTTGGCGGCATAAAGCTTATCCACCAGTGTGCCGATCAGTTCCCACCCCTCCGCGGGCATCTCCGCCATTTCCCGCAAAACAGCCTTTAAAAACGCGTTTTCTCCGCTCATAATCCTCTCCAGCTTATCCATGATCAGCGCATCAGCCGGCACGTTCATTGGTTCGCGGCCATTTTTCAACCAATCGTAATGGATCGCATATTCGCGGCAGATCAGCCTTACGACCGCTTCGGGCGGTTCCACCCTGCCGTTTTCCCACGATGCGACCACGTCGCGCGTCACGCCCAGGCGCGATGCGAATTCCGCCTGCGTCCACTTCATTGTGTGGCGGATCTTCTTTATTCTTTCATACATTCAACACACCCCCTACGTTGATTGTAACATATTTATTATGTGTTTGTCTACACATTTATATGGTATTAAGTGTTGACTTACACATACCAATGGTCTATAATGTGTACTGTTCCACATTCAAATCCGTGGTTTGCGGAACGATACACTTCAAATAAACACAGTCACAATCCACCCAATCAGCGGAAAGGAGACGATTCTATGCCCCATCCCCGCTCCGCAGTACGGAACGCCCGTATCCTCACGGAAATCGACCGCAAACTGGCAGCACTACCCACGGCACAGCAAAACCTTGTCGCGTTTTACGCGCAGGGGCTTTGCGACGGTCTTCGCCTCGGGGGCGCCTGCGATTCCCGCCGTTCGGATGCCGTGGCGCAGGTCAAGCATCCGCACCGGGAACCATGAGTATGTCTTCGATGCCCCGGCATATATTTACGAAACCCGCCGATCGGCGGCGCATCCGCAGACGGGCCGCTCTCGTTTACCGTGACGATACGCCCAGGATCGCCATGACGATCGTCACGGTTGCGCTTCTTCTTTACACCGCCACACTGCTGCTCGCCTCCGTAGCGGCATAAGCATGGTAAAGCGCTAATTCAGCAGTATTTAATTGCAGTATATGCTACTCCACTGATTAGCATAATATTAACGAATATGCGCGTCCTATCTCCATAAAACAACTATCTTATTCGATTTCATTCCTTATATCTCCACTTTCTCCGTTTTCCCCTGCCAGGGCGAATACGTAACCGAAAGGATGATCTGCAATGCCCCTTAACGCACGCATGGGACGCACCGACGATACCTTGCCCGTTAAACACTATCTGATGGAGTATTCGGTTCTTCAACAGCGTCGCGAAGCGCTGTTGACCGAATTGAAACGCTTTCACGATGCAACTATGCGGGCGACGGGGCAGCTTTCCCCGGTGCGCCCCTCCGGTAAGCCAAACCCTGGCGGCCGAGAGGACGCAATGTTAAACGTTGTAGATGCCGAGGAACGCCTGCGGCAGGTGATTGAGCACACGGGCGAAGCGCTGGCTGCACGCCTGGCGCTGATTGAACGGCTGCCGGACGAACGGCAAAAAACGCTGGTCACCCTTCGCTATATCAACGGCCTGAGCTGGGAAAAAATCAGTTATACCATGCACTACGAGCGTACTCAGGTTTTTGAGATTCACAGCCATGCATTGTGTGAAGCGCAAAATGTGATGAAGGAGATGTGATTTCTCTCTTCAATGCACAAATCGCGCGTTGGTGTTAGGTGTATTAATCGCACGGGGTGATAGTCTGCGTTTACATTCATAACGGTAGATGTACGCCCGCCATGTAATCTCTTTTCAATTTCCGTAATATATGGTATAATACCAATAATTGTTTACCGTCCGGTGCGAGTCGGTAAATGCGTCGCCTCTGAAAGGTAAACGACCCTCATCGATTACACATCGCTCTCAGCCATGTTTATATCCTCGTGCCATTCCACAGTTATTTCTTCCATCCTTTCAATTTGGCGGAACTTTATTTGTCTGCACATGTGCAGAAGTTACTTTACCACAATTAAGTAATATATGAGTCACCGTATAAAAGAGGCAGATGTATAATCATAAAGATAAAATCGGAATAAACCGAAAAGCTCCTTAAAGCATCGGAGTCCTGCGCGTATCGGTCTATTCGTATAAACATTGATGATTATGAAATCAACAACGCCCGTTAGCCGCACAGCCGGTTCGGGCCGCAGCCGAAACAGAGTCGCATTGCCGACTCAGAAGCAGGTATAAAGGATGGAAATAAGCAGGGGAACGCGTTCACACGTGGTTGGCGTATTAATCGGTGATGTGAGTAACGACTTTATCGACGAACTGATGGCTGGCATCTCCGACGCGGGAGAGAAGGCAAAGATGCAGATCGTGTTCCTGTTGGGGATGCAAAAATACTCCGAGGAATACGAAGCCGGCACCGGGCGAGTCGCGGCGATCAGCCATAACAGCGTTTATGATTACGCAATGCTCACCGGGGCGGACGCATTCATCATCGCGTGCGGTTCACTGTCCAGCTTTTCGAGTGGCGGGCTGGACCCGAAGTTTTTAGCCTGTTTCGCTGATGTGCCCTATGTGGTGCTACAGGAACGTATCGCACCCGATAAAGGGAAGAAAACGTATATCGTAGTGGATAATTACCACAGTTTCAACCAATGCATCGAGCACCTGATCGTTTCGCATGGTCGAAAGAAGATTGTGCTGGTCTCCGGCCCCAGAGGGCACGCCGACGCTCGCGAACGCTTGGCCGCTTATACGGATTGCATGCGACGTTACGATTTACCCGTGACCGAAGGGATGATCGCCTATGGCGATTACTCCGAGTACGTCGACGAACTGGTATGCAAACTGATCGACGATAATCCCGGGCTGGATGCAATCGCCTTTGCCAACGACGAAATGGCCAAGGCGGGCTATCGCGAATGCCACCGGCGCGGCCTGGTGGTGGGACGCGACATCGCCATTACAGGCTTTGACAACTTTAACGCTGGCCGCACCATGGAGCCGCCGCTGACCACCGTATCACAGAACACCTATCAAATGGGGCAATTGGCTATAGGACATGTGGAGGCTCTGCTGAACAACCAGGATGCGCCTCCGCTTGAAATGCGCACGGAATTTCTGGTTCGCCACTCCTGCGGATGCACGCGGGAGGGCTTTTGCTTCCCTTCCTGCAGTACGAGCGATCCTGCCGCGTTCATCGATGCCATCATTGACAAGCTCGTCAACAGTTATACCGAGCACTTCGCGATGGATAAGCGCAATCAGCATTCCACGGCTCTGCGTAATTTTTTCCATTCCCTACGCGAGATTGCTGTAAACACTCCCGAGGAGCCTTTGGATTATAACGATCTTGCGAGCCGTTTGGATACTTTATTTACCTCATTCGATCAGCCTACGCTACTGCTCAGTCAATGTCTGCAGGATTTTCTGCTTCAGTTCCTTGGGGTGGACGGGTTTCCCCCGGCAATGAAGAAATTTGCCGTCGTCATCGCATACATGCAGCAATATATCCACGTCCGGGAAATTCATCTGTTCAACAGCCGACTGGATACCTATCGTTCCCAGTCCTGGATCGCCCCGGAAGTGACCAGCGGACTTTTTAGCGATGCAAGCGAGGAAAACGTGTTCCGTTGCGTTGTCAAACGGCTGGTGCGCTCAGGGCTGCGCAACGTATATCTCTGTCTGTTGGAAAATCCTGTTCGCCGCAACGGCGCGAGCTCCTTGGATATTATTCACCGTATGCGTCTGGCAGCCTACGCCGATGTGGAAAACACCGTAACTTACCCCCGGTCAGAAATGCCGGTGATCAACGAAGCGTATCCTTTCTGGCAGATGCCCGGTTTCAGCCGCATCCGCGCCGCCATGGCGTTCAGCCTGTTTTCCGGGGATCATCAATACGGTATCCTGCTATGTGACGAGGATCACGCTAAAAGCACGCTGCTGCACGTCATCGGGCTGCAGTTGGGAATGCTGATCGATTTTCTGGCACTGCGCGGGCAGGAAAAGAAGATCTCTGCGGAACTCGAGAACATCCGCGAGAAAAACGAGATCCTGAACTTTCTCTCGGAGTATGATTCGCTTTGCGGGCTGCTCAACCGTCGCGGTTTCATCGAACAGGCCATACGACGCAATCGCGACAATATCAGTAAAGTCGCCTATTGCGCGTTTATGGATCTGGATTATTTAAAACAGATCAACGACACCTTCGGCCATTCGGAGGGGGACGCAGCCTTAATGGGCGTCAGCATGATCCTGAAAAACATCGCCGGGGAGAACGACCTGATCGGCCGCATCGGCGGGGACGAGTTCGTAGGCCTGTTTATTACCGACGATCCCGATTTCGATACGCATTTCCTCCAGCGCTTTCAGGCGGAAGCCGAGCGGTACAACCTGAATGCCGAAAAACCTTACTGGCTGGATGTATCCATCGGCCTGGCGCATTACGTATGCCGGCAGGGACTGGAAGTCAGCTCCGTTCTGGCCGCCGCCGATCAATACCTCTACGCCGCCAAACGCAATCGCTCCGCTGTCTGCCTGCGAAGAAAGTAATATTGGGGGAACGTGCCCTGAAACTAAATGCAACAACCCTCCGCAAGCCAAGGCTGCGGAGGGTTGTTGTGCTTGATTGGCTTCTTTCCTGCATCGCCGCGCGGTTCAAAGTTCTTCGTTGAGGCGTGTCCAGACCGGATCCATATCCAGCGTGGCAAAATAATCGTGCGGCGTTTCGGCACGGCGGATGAGTGTGTAACTGCCGTCCTCCCGATAGAGCACTTCCTTGCAGCGAAGCTTGCCGTTATAGTTGTACCCCATGCTCAGCCCGTGCGCGCCCGTATCGTGAATCACCAGAATATCACCGATCTCCGCCCTGGGCAGCATCCGGTCCACGGCAAACTTATCGTTATTCTCACACAGGCTGCCCGTTACGTCCACCTTTTCTTCCTCGCCCTGCCGGCCCACGATCGTAATGTGGTGGTATGCCCCGTACATCGCGGGCCGCATGAGATCGCAGGCGGAGGCGTCCAGCCCCAGATAATGCTTGTAGATGCGCTTTTCGTGAGTGACGTGGGCCACCAGCCAGCCATGCGGCGCGGTCATATAGCGGCCCAGCTCGGTTTTTAACGCCACACCGGTGATGCCATTGGCCAGAAGCACTTCTTCGTACGCCAGGCGCACGCCTTCGCCGATGGCCTCGATGTTGGCCTGTGGTTCGCCGGGGCGGTAAGGCACGCCGATGCCGCCGGAAAGGTTGATAAACGCAAGCGTCAGCCCGCTTTCGGCGATCAGTTCGCGCCCCGTTTCAAACAGCAGGCGGGCCAGCGCCGGGAAATAGCTTTCGTCGGTGGTGTTGCTGCTTAAAAAGGCGTGCAGGCCGAAACGCCGGACGCCGTACCCTTTCAGGGTGGCGAGTGCCTCGCTGAGTTGCGGACGGGTCATACCGTATTTCGCGTCGCCCGGATCGCCCATGATGGCGTTGCCGACGCGAAAATGCCCGCCCGGATTGAAGCGCAGGCATACGGTCTCCGGGATGCCGCCGTTTTTGCGCAGCTCCGGGATGTGGGTAATGTCGTCCAGGTTGATGGTCGCGCCGATGCGGCGAGCGAAGGCAAACTCCTCCGCCGGAACGTCGTTCGCACTGAACATGACCTGATCCCCGGTAAAGCCGCAGGCTTCCGCCAGTCGCAATTCCGTATAGCTCGCGCAATCCAGCCCGCAGCCCTCCTGCCGGAGAAGCCGCAATACGGCGGGGGTCGGCAGCGCCTTCACCGCAAAATATTCGCGAAAATCTGACGCCCACGCAAAAGCGCGGTTCAGCCGCCGCGCGGTCTCACGGATACCCCGCTCGTCGTAGAGGTGGAACGGGGTGGCATACTGCTCGCAAGCCGCTCGAAATACGGAATCACTCAGGGAAAAATTCGGCATGGGGAACCTCCTCGCGAATGGGTGTGACCAATGTATATTATAAGATCGCCGCCGCTGCAGGGCAGGCGGCTTGGTAGTTACGGTACCATAGAACTTATCTAAGCGCAAGGGGGATATTGCTTTTACGGTGTACTCTTTTAGCGCAGTATATCAGGCTGCGCGAAGTGGATCTGCGCACACCCGTTGAACGCCGCGAAACGCCGCAGGCAATCGTCCAGCGCCGCGCAGAGTGCCCCGGTGTGCTCGACCCCATCCTCGTACCACAGGTTTTTAACAGTAAGCGTATCGGCGCGTACGTCGGCAACGGCTTCCGCGCGCCCGATGAAGCGGTCGCCATAAAGCACCGGGAGCACGTAACAACCGTATTTTCGCTTGGCGGGCGGCGTATAGAGCTCCCATGTATAGGTAAAGCCGAACAGCGAGCGGATCAGCCGCCTGTCCCACAGCATGGGGTCCAGCGGCGCGAGCAGTTCGCAGCGCGGCGTAAGGGCGTCGCCTTGCCGGAGGACGGTTTCGATCAGCGGCAGATCGCCGGAGCGGAAGAACAGCGCGTCCTTCAGATCTTCGACACGCAATTCGAGAATTTTCCCGTCAGCCAGCAGCTCCGAAAACACGGTCGCGCGTTCCTGTGCGCTAAGCCCCCCGATGTTGAGCCATGCGTCGGAAGGACGGTTCCATAGTAGGCCCGCCGCGCCGATCCTGCGCAGAAGGCGCCATTTCCGGTGCTCGTGTTCATCAGGCAGCGGGTCGGGGGCGCTGAGCACTTCCGCGGGGATGTGCCGGGCGGAAAGATCGTAAACCTTACGGGTACCGTCCCTGCGGTAGATCACAAGATCACCGGTCGTGTACAGCTGCTCCAGCACCGCCCGCGCGGCGTTCGTCTCGCCTTCCCAGTTGCCGCTCCAGTGCACCACGGAATGCCAGCGCACGCTGCCCGGCAGGGGCAGCTCAGCGGAAGAAACGGCCCCGTTCTCCTCGATATATTGCAATGCCTGGCTTTCCAGCGCGGCAAGCTCCGGGAAGCGGAGCCCATTTTCCCGCGCGGTCATCCGGCTGCACGCAAAATACGGCCAATCCTCCGTGGGGAGGATGGAGAGGTTCTTATCGGGGTAATCCACGAGGCTGTGGTCGCGGTAGAGCAGATCGTACAGCGTCTGCTTCGTAAAATCCGTGACGCGGGATTGCAGCGTGAGTTCCGCGTTTTTCCCGCAGATATCCACGGGATCGTACTGTATGCAGCCCGCCTGGCGCACGAAAGAAAGGACGCCCCGCGCGCCCGCGTATCGATGCTCTCCCCGCAAGCCCTGTTTCAGCAGAACGAATTGCCTCGCCTGGCGGTTGGACAGTGTGATCATCACGTATGAACCTTCCGCCGCAAGGAAAGGGCGGCGTCGTCGAAAAGGCGGAGCCGCGCCCGCGCATTGCGGACGCGGCTCCGCCGGCGGGCGTCAGTTGAGGTCGATCAGTTTTGCGGTGATTCCTTCCAGCGTGCTTAAGTCTTTCACCAGCTGCTCGATCTCCTCTTTTTCCCCGCAGGGCTGCAACACGATCAACCCATCGTTCGCGCAGAAATCTTCGTTTGTTTCATGCAGCCCCAGGCGAGTCCTGATCTTACAGCCGTTTTTCGTGAGCGCTTGCTGGAACGCCATTGCGTTGCCTACCCGGTTGTCCATCCGAACGCCGATCACATAATAGCAGGACATCCTAATCGCCTCCCTGGTCGTCTGTTTGTTCGGTCGTACCTGTACCTTTTACTCCCACTCGATGCTCGCGGGAGGTTTGGTGGTAATGTCGTAGAGCACGCGGTTGACGCCCTTCACCTCGCCCACGATGCGCCCGGCGATGTGATTGAGCAGGGAGTAGGGAATCTGCGCCACATCGGCGGTCATAAAATCGTCGGTCGTCACCGCACGGATGGCCACGGCATAGGCGTAGGTGCGCTCGTCGCCCATCACGCCCACGCTGCGCGCGCCGGTCAGCACGGTAAAGTATTGCGATATTTTGCCGTTCAGGTCCGAACAGGCGATTTCGTCGCGCAGGATCTTGTCGCTCTCGCGAACGATGCGTACCTTGTCCGGCGTCAGCTCGCCGATGACGCGGATGGCGAGCCCCGGCCCCGGGAAGGGCTGGCGGTACACCAGGCTCTCCGGCAGGCCGAGGGTAAGGCCGAGCTTGCGTACCTCGTCCTTAAACAGCATCCTAAGCGGCTCCACAAGGCTTGCAAATCCCAGCTCCACGGGCAGGCCACCCACGTTGTGGTGGCTCTTGATGACCGCGCTGCCCTTCGTGTTGCCGGATTCGATCACATCCGGGTAAATGGTTCCCTGCGCAAAGTGGTCACGCTTGCCCAGCTTGGTAGCCTCGCGCTTAAACACATCCACAAAGTCCCGCCCGATGATCTTGCGCTTTTCCTCCGGCTCGGTAATGCCCTGCAGATCGGCAAAAAACTGCTCGCTCGCGTCCACGTGGATTAGCTGCACCGGAAATGTTTTGGTAAACACCTCCACTACCTGGTCGCTTTCGCCGGAACGCATAAAACCGTGATCAACGTACACGCAGGTCAGGCGCTCGCCAATGGCGCGGTATAAAAGCGCGGCGGCCACGGCGCTGTCCACGCCGCCGCTGAGCCCCAACAGCACCGTGCCGTCGCCAACCTGCTCGCGGATCTTGCGAACGGTCATTTCGGCATACGCCTCCATGTTCCAGTCGCCTTTGAAGTCGCAGATGCGCTTTAGGAAATTATCGAGGATCAGCCTGCCCTGCTCGGTGTGGGTCACTTCAGGGTGGAACTGCACGCCGTATATACGGCGACTTTCGTTCGCCATGGCGGCGATAGGGCAGTTGTCGGTATGCGCGATGCTTGTAAAGCCTTTGGGCAGGCGCAGCACCTGATAGGTGTGGCTCATCCAGCAGTAGCTTTGTTCGTCCAGCCCCGCCATGAGCCCCGTATCCCGCTGATCGACCGTCATCAGCACCCGGCCGTATTCCCTGAGATCACAGGCGCCCGCCTGACCGCCCTGCACCTGTGCGGTCAACTGCATGCCGTAGCAGATGCCCAGTATCGGCACGCCCATGGAAAAGACGCGCTCGTCGCAGCGAGGCGCGTCCGTGGCGAGGATACAGGAGGGGCCTCCGGAGAGAATCAGGCCCCGGGGTTCTTCCTTCTGAATGTCCTCAAAATCCGTGCTATAAGGCAATACCACCGAGTACACGCCGCATTCGCGCACGCGCCGTGCGATCAGCTGCGTATACTGCGCCCCGAAATCCAGAATCACCACACACTGGGGTTTATCCATGAGTGCCTCCTTACCGTTAGGCCCGGTAACGCGGCGGCTGCGGATTTTCCGAACAAAAACCGGCCGGCGCGGATAAATGCTCGTCTGTATTGTGCCATAATCCGTGCGTTCCCGCAAGGGGGCGTACGGAAAAAACCCGGCCATATTTCCGCGCGCTCGGCTGGGCGGTATGCGCGGACTTCCCGTTTTCCCAGACGGGGGAACGCCCCGCGCCTCAAGCGTGCGTCCCCCCCAGCGTTCCCTCCGGGCATTTGTAAATAGCATAGGAACCGTTTTTGTTTCCTTATTATTACCGCCCCGGTCGGCAACCGGAAGTCGCGTACCTTTCGACCTGCGCGCACAAGCGCTTGACACACATGCTTTTCCCATTGTACAATGTTTTGTTTGGATACTTAACTTGCGGGGTCTTCCACGCGCATGCGCGCCGGATGCTCCCCACCCAACGAAGCGGAGGCGCCGACCCGAATGACCCAGTTCCCCACCACGGACGCGTTTGCGGCCCAGATTGACAAACGCCGGACGTTTGCCATCATCAGCCACCCCGACGCGGGCAAAACTACGCTGACGGAAAAGCTGTTGCTCTACGGCGGCGCCATACGCCAAGCCGGAAGCGTGAAGGCGCGCAAAGCGGAACGCCACGCCACCAGCGACTGGATGGATATCGAAAAGCAGCGCGGCATCAGCGTTACGACCAGCGCCATGCAGTTTGAGTTTGACGGCTACCGTATCAATATTCTGGATACCCCAGGCCATCAGGATTTCAGCGAGGATACCTATCGCGTGCTGGTCGCCGCCGACGCGGCGGTGATGCTCATCGACGCGGCCAAGGGTGTAGAGGCGCAGACCATCAAGTTGTTCAAGGTATGCCGTATGCGCGGCATCCCCATTTTTACCTTCGTCAATAAAATGGATCGCGCAGCCAAAGACCCTTTTGCGCTGATGGAAGAGATTGAAAACGTGCTGGGCATCCGCACTTGCCCTATGAACTGGCCCATTGGTGTGGACGGCGACTTTCAGGGCGTATACCTGCGGGACACGAACATAATCAGCTTGTACAGCGGCGGCAACCACGGCGCGAACGTCGCCCGGGAAACGCAGGTAAAGCCGGATACGCCTGAGGCGGGCAAGCTGCTGGCCACCCATTACCTGAATCGGCTGCGAAGTGAGATTGAGCTTCTGGACGTAGCCGGAGACCCGTTTGACCGAACCGCCGTGCTCAGCGGACGTCTGACCCCGCTGTACTTCGGTTCCGCCATTACCAACTTCGGCGTGGAGCCGTTTCTGGAGGCATTTCTAAGCATTACGCCCCCGCCGCTGCCCCGCACGAGCGATCTGGGTGAGGTGCTCCCGGCCTGCGACTTCTTCAGCGGTTTCGTGTTCAAAATTCAGGCGAACATGAACCCTGCGCACCGCGACCGTCTGGCGTTCATCCGCATCGTTTCCGGCGAATTCCGCAAGGATATGGACGTATGGTTGAGCGGGGAGGATAAGATCATCCCCTTAAAGCAGCCCCAGCAATTTATGGCCAACGAACGCGAAGCGGTGGAAACAGCCTATCCAGGCGACATCGTGGGGTTGTTCGACCCGGGATTTTTCCACCTGGGCGATACGCTCTCCGGTGGCCCGCACCTCCGTTTCAGCTCCATCCCCATCTTCGCGCCGGAGCATTTCGCCCGCGTCCGCTCCGAGGACAGCATGAAGCGCAAGCAGTTCTTGAAGGGCATGGCACAGTTGGCCGAGGAGGGAGCCATACAGCTCTTCACCCGCACTGAGACGGGATTTGAGGAACTGCTCGCGGGCGTGGTGGGCATGCTGCAGTTCGACGTGCTTACGCACCGCCTGCGCACGGAGTACGGCGTCGGCCTCCTGATGGATGCAATGTCCTACCGCTTCGTACGCTGGATCACCACCTCGCCGCTGCCTGTGGACAAGCTCAAGCTTACCTCCACCAGCGGCCGCGCGGTAGATGGCGACGGGCGGCCCGTGCTGCTGTTTGAAAACGAATGGTCCATCCGGCTCGCCACCGAAAACAACGCGGGCCTGACGCTTACGGAAACCGCCAGCCGAGTGGTCTACCAGTAGGCCGCAAGCGCATACAATGCGCAATAGAAAGGAAGATATTTTCGCATGGTTCGTAACGATATCCGCAATATCGCCATCATCGCCCACGTGGATCACGGCAAGACTACCCTGGTGGACGAGATGCTCAAACAAGGCGGTGTGTACCGCGAAAACCAGCAGGTAACCGAGCGCGTGATGGACTCCAACGACATCGAACGTGAGCGCGGCATCACCATATTGGCCAAGAATACCGCCGTGCATTATCACGATACCAAAATCAACATCGTGGATACGCCGGGCCACGCCGATTTCGGCGGTGAGGTGGAACGGGTGTTGAAAATGGTGGACGGCGTGTTGCTGCTGGTGGACAGCTCCGAAGGTCCCATGCCGCAGACCCGCTTCGTGCTGCGCAAGGCGCTCAACCTCAAGCTGCCCGTGATCGTAGTCATCAACAAAGTGGATCGCCCCGACGCCCGCTGCGACGAGGTGGTGGACGAGGTGCTGGATCTGTTTATCGATCTGGGGGCGGACGAAACGGCGCTGGATCGCCCTATGGTGTATGCCTCCGCGCGCGAAGGCACCGCTACGCTGGATACGAACGTCCCTGGTGAAGACCTGTGCCCTCTTTTTGAAACGATCCTCAACTACATTCCTGCGCCCGAGGGCGATATGGACGGCCCCGCGCAGGTACTGATCTCCACCATCGACTATAACGATTACGTCGGGCGTATAGGTATCGGGCGTATTAAGCGCGGCAGGCTTACCACAGGCATGAATGTGGTGAAAACCAATTTTGCCACCGGCACAATCAGCCAGCCGCTGCGTCTCACCAGCCTGTATACCTTCGACGGTTTGAGACGGCTGCCGGCCGAATCGACCGCCATGGGTGATATCGTGGCCATGAGCGGCCTGGAGGACATCCAAATCGGTGATACCGTATGCGATCCTCTGGCGGTGGAAGCCCTGCCCTTCGTAACCATCACCGAGCCGACCGTCACCATGACCTTCAGCGTCAACAACAGTCCCTTTGCCGGTCGTGAGGGTACCTACGTCACCAGCCGCCACCTGCGCGCCCGTCTGTTTAAGGAACTGCAGACGGATGTCAGCCTTCGCGTCAACGAGACGGACAGCCCCGATTCCTTCGAGGTGCGCGGGCGAGGCGAATTGCACCTGAGCATCCTCATTGAGAACATGCGCCGGCAGGGCTATGAGTTCCAAGTCAGCAAGCCCCAGGTGATCTACCGCGAGATCGACGGCAAAAAGTGCGAGCCGATTGAGCGCATGGTCGCGGACGTGCCGCAGGCTTACGTCGGCGCGGTGATTGAGAAAATCGGCCGTCGCCGGGGAACGCTGGAAAGCATGCACGGCCTCAACCGCGTACGGCTGGAGTTTCTCATCCCCTCCCGCGGGCTGTTTGGCTACCGCAGCGAGTTTATGACCGACACACGCGGCGAAGGCATTATGAGCGCCGTGTTTGAGCACTACGAACCTGTGAAGGGCGATATTCCCCACCGCAACGTGGGCGCGTTGGTCTGTTTCGAAGCCGGCGAGGCTACCAGCTACGGCCTGTTCAACACTCAGGAGCGCGGCACGCTGTTCATCACCCCGCAGACGCAGGTGTACAGGGGCATGATTTGCGGCCAGAACGCGCGACCGGACGATCTGGTGGTCAATGTGTGCAAGCAGAAGCACGTCACCAACATGCGCAACGCCAGCGCCAGCGAGGATAGCCTCAGGCTCGTCAGCGTCCACCCCATGTCGTTGGAGGAATGCCTGGAGTTCATCGACGACGACGAACTGCTGGAGGTTACTCCCCTAAACCTGCGGATGCGCAAACGTGAGTTGAGCCATCAGGATCGTGCCCGGGCCACTGCCCGCGCGAAAGCCGAGTAAACGAAATTACCTATCGTCTCTCCGCCGCAGCGTTTTCCGGCTTTCTTCCGTTGTTATGGTCATTTTCGCGCTGTTTGCCAAAAGGAGGTTTCCCCATGAAGCATACTTTTTTAGCCCGTCTGTGCGCGCTGGCGCTTACGCTGTGCCTTGCCGCCGCACCCGCGCTTTCCCATGCGGAAACATGGCTGCCTGACGGCGAAGTAACCCACGCGGATTTCACGCTCGGCCTTCAGCTGCACGCGGACGCTTTCCCTCAAAGCCAGGCGCACTTGAACGATTGGGAAACCTTCCTTCGTAAGCTGAGCCTTCGCGGTTCCATGGACGCGCTTGCGATGTTCACCCCCAACAGCCGTGTGTATCTGGACGCCGCGCTGCAGTTGAACGGAGAAGATCAATTTCCTTTTGTGTATGACGGTTATTACAGCTACCGTTATCTGCTGTCCCCCGCGTTGGGCGGCGAGATACTGTATTTCCAGATGTACAACTTTCTGGAATTCATGCTCAAGCCCTATTACTACATGGAACTGCCAACGCAGTACCTAGCGCTGCTGCTGTACCCGAACGCGGCCTACTGGCTGGGAGACAGCTACTATACCCCGGTGGCCGAGATGCTTACGCAGGCGCGGGAAAACGCGCTGGCCGCGCAGGAGGAAGCCTCCGCATCGGCAGTCGCAGGGGCGAACGACCCGACTACCATTTTGGTCGCATCGCCAGCGGACGCGCAGGAGGACGAACTGACCTACAACATCCCCTACGAGGATCTTTACGAGCTATGCGAAACGCTGGATCTGATTGTGAACGACGATGTCGATCTCAGCCGCGCGTACTTCTTTTTCACCTGTTTGCTCACGGATCTGTACGCAAGCGATATGACACTGGAGATACTGGGCAACCTGGAATACGAACTGGACGCGCTCGACCCCGACCAGAACGGCATGACGGTTGTCCAAACCCCTGATTCCCTCACCTGCACCATCGGCGATACCAGCGTGTTCACGCAGACGAGCGATGGGGACGCGACAGCCTTCACCCTCACGCTGCCCACCGCCGAAGGCTACGAGCTGACGCTTAATTACCGCTGGACGCCCTCCGCAACAGGCGCGGCGCTTTCCGCTGCGCTTGGCGTCACTTCCGACGGTGAGCAGGCGATATTGCTCACAGCCGAGGGTGAGGGCCTGCCCCAGGAAGGCGATCTGGACGGCGAAGGGTCGCTGACGCTCGGCGTCTCCGGCGCGATGCTGGAAAGTGAACCTTCTCCCCAAACTTTCACGTTCGCCTGGTCCCGCGACGCAGCCCAGAAGCCCTACACGCTAGGCGCAACGCTGAACTGGCTCCACCCCGATACCGGCAAGCCCGCCCTCACTCTCGTTTTCAACGGCAAACTCTCCACCGTGGATAAGAGCGTGTTCGTGGACGGTGACTATCCGCAAAACGATTTCTTCAGCCTCAACGAAACCTACCTGGAAGGGTACAAGGAGCGGCTGATGAAAACGATGATACTGAAACTTACGCCCATCGCGCTGGAGATGCCTGCCGGGGTGATCGACGACATCTTCCGCTTTGCGGATGATACCGATATTCTGGTCTCCTTCATGGAGTAACGATCACCAAAGGAAGCGCCTTTGCGCAAACCAGACTGTGTCCAGCATGTTGCCCTTTCCCGACTTTTACGGTATACTGTATGTGGTTGCCGGGAGGTGAGCGTATGCCTGACACGCTTTTAGAAAAGGGAAGTCAAAACCCGCTGTATCAGCAATTGATGCGGCGGCTCAAAAACGACGTGATCGCGGGCGTTTATCCCGCGGGCGGACGCATCCCCAGCGAGCAGGCTCTGTGCGCGAACTACGGCGTCAGCCGTGTTACCGTGCGCAAGGCGCTGCTGGATCTGGTGCAGGATGGGCTATTGCTGCGCCGGCAGGGCAAGGGGACGTTTGTGGCGGACGCGCGCCTGACGCGCGACCTGCAGCACATTACCAGCTTTACGGATGCCTGCCGCGGCATGGGACGCGCCGCAAGCAGCCGCCTGGTTGATCTGCGACGGGAACATGCCCACCCCGAGGACGTGGAGCGCCTCGGCGTGGCTGAGGGCAGCGAGATTATTGAGCTTTGCCGCCTGCGCCTGTGTGACGGTGAACCCGTGATGCTGGAATACAACCGTTTCTCCTCCCGGTACGATTTTTTGGAAAAAGAGCCGTCCACCGGCTCGCTATACGATTTGCTTCGCGTCCACGGCCTGATCCCCAGCCGCGCGACGCACGATATATCGCTGGGGCACGCCAACCCCTCCGTAAGCCGCCAGTTGGCCACAGCCGCCGGCGAAGCCCTGCTGCTATTGGACGAGACCGTGTACGACCAGCAGGATCAACCCTTGCATACCAGCCGGCAATGGATTCGCGGCGACAAGTTCACCTTCCGCATCTAACCGGCGCGCCGTCAGCCGCGCCGGTTCACATTCGTCCCTCCCCCGCCGGCGTCCCGCCGGCTTCCCTGTACCTTCGTTGGACAGAAAGATAGAAAGAAGAGATTTACTCTGGAAACATTAAAATTCGCCCTGTTTGTGGATTTGGAAAACTGCGGCGCGAAAGTATCCACGCTGCTCAGCGTTCTTGAAAAGGTCAAGATTCGCGGCAATATCCTGCTGGGCAAGGTGTACGGCTATACCGACCAATACAGCGACCTGAAGGAAGTGCTGCTGAGCAACACCTTTTCCGTTGTGCCCAGCCTGCGCTACGGCATCAGCCAGAAAAACAACGCCGATATCCTGTTGGTGATCGACGCGCTGGAGGTGGCCTATACCAACCCGCTGATCGACAGCTTTTGCATCGTATCCGGCGACAGCGATTATACGCCGCTGGTCGGACGTTTAAAAAGCATGGGCAAGTTCGTGCTGGGTATCAGCCGCAGTGAAGCCGCCAGCAATATTTTCATCAATGCTTGCAACGAATTCCAGTTTTTGGAGAACGTCGGCGGGCGCGCCCGCCAGCCCGAGGATAAAAAGAAGGCGGCTACCACCGACAAGGAACCGTTGGACGAGCAGGAACTCAATAAGCTCATTGAAAACATCCTGGACGAGCAGACTAAGGACGAGCTATACGCCAGCGAACTCAAAGGTATCCT
>JAJFVI010000120.1 GCA_021371895.1 Eubacteriales bacterium
CGGATAAGTGCGGTTCAAGCAAAGACCATACTTCATCCGAAATGTCATGTCTGTGCAGCGCAATGGACATAATCACATCTCCATTCATTATTGATGTGATTATTATCTCACAATTTCTATCTCGTGTCCACACTGTCTAACGCGCCACCGATTAAACCAATAGGCCCTAAAAGAATCCCTCCGATTGCCGCTTTGCCAACACTGAAGCCCTTTTTTGAGATATCAACCTTTTTCCAATTTATCCTTTCTCCACACATTGGGCATTTGTTCGGTGCCTGTCCCATTATTATCCCTCCCTTACAAGTTCATGGATATTAATGTGTAACATATTGTATTCTTTTATTATATTAGTTAATAGTTTCAAATTCAAGAAAGAATGGAAATATAGTACATGAAAAACCGCGTTACCGTGAATAAAATACCGTTTAACGGAAGCTTGACATTCCTACCGGAATCTATTATACTTGTATTCGTGTTCCAAAGGGGCATGGTGTAATGGTAACACGTGGGTCTCCAAAACCTTTGTTGAGGGTTCGAGTCCTTCTGCCCCTGCCATGGTGGGTTGTCTTGCCTAGTGCAGACGGCTCACTTTTTTTCTGCTTCGGTGGCGACACATGAGCACCAAAGGCGGTCGCGGCTGTTGTGCTTGCCAATATTTCTGCCGTCGCTTATAATGGCGAAGGATGTCCGTACGGAGAAGGCTTCCTTCCTAAACAAAGACAATCCAAACGCGGAAACGGCCGATACTCACAAGCAGGTTGCTGTCGGCTTTCCTGAATACGGGAGTTGTGTATGCGCGATGTAATTTTAGTCGGCTTTGGAGGATTTTTCGGCAGCATATGCCGGTATTTGCTTTCTTTAATGCCCTTTTCCAACCATAGCGGTTTCCCCGTGGCGACGATGATCATTAACGTTCTTGGCGCGTTGCTGGTGGGCGTTCTGGTAGGGTTGGCCTCCCGTTTTACTCATATCCATGCCGAATGGTTTACATTTCTGCAGGTTGGGTTTTGCGGAGGATTCACTACGTTTTCCACCTTCGCGCTGGAAACCACCTCCTTGTTTGGCGCGGGCAAAGCATGGCTGGGCGTGGCATACATTGTGATCAGCGTGCTGCTGAGCGTCGCGGCTGTTTTTATCGGTAAGACGATTGTTTCATAGTACCTGTGTTTTGGTATACTGATAGACATAAAGGAGTTGATCTGTTATGCGTTGGGGTATCATTTCAACGGGCGTCATCGCTCATAAATTTGCCGGTACGGTTTTACTGATGCAGGCTGAAGGCGAACAGCTGCTGGCCGTATCCTCCCGAAGCGGCGCGAAGGCGAAAGCCTTTGCCGGAGAATACAACATACCGGACGCTTATGGCTCTTTGGAGGAAATGCTGAAAAACCCTCAAGTGGACGCCGTCTATGTCGCTGCGCCCAACACCATGCATTTCGAAACCGCCCGCAAGTCCCTGGAAGCCGGCAAGCATGTGCTGTGCGAAAAGCCTTTTACCATCAACGCCGGACAGGCTCGCAAGCTGTACGCACTGGCGCGTGAACGCGGGCTGTTTATTATGGAAGCGTTCTGGATTCGCTTTCTTCCATTGCTTATAGAGATGCGAAAGGTCATCGCCTCCGGCGAGATCGGGGATATTGTGCATGTGCGCAGCGATTACGGGTTTATCGCCTCCGGTGATCGCAAAGAAGATAAGCTCAGCGCTCGGTTGGGCGCGGGTGCGCTGATGGATATCGGCATCTATAATCTCGGTTTTACCCATATGGTGATGGATGCCGCACCCGTGCGCTTCCAATCCGCCATGCGCAAAAGCCAGTTTGGCTCCGACGAGTTCAGTGCCATATTGCTGGAGTATCCCGGCAGCCGCTCCGCTTCGTTGGCAACCTCCATCGGCATGGATATGCCGCGTAACGCGGCGGTATTCGGCACCAGGGGAGAAATCGTATTCCCCGATTTCCAGATTGCGCAGGAAATGACGATCCGCCTCTACGATGGTGAAACGCGAACGGTGCAAATGCCTTTCGATTTTAACGGCTTTGAGTACGAGATTCGTGAGGTAAACCGCTGTGTGAAGCTCGGCCTTACTAGCAGCGATATTTTGCGCGAAACGGATACGCTGACCGTGTTGGGCGCCATGGATGCTATACGGGCCTCCTGGGACATCCGTTTCCCAGGCGAAAACTGACGAGCTCCCATTCACAACCACACAAAAAGCCGCATCCTGTCGATAGGGCGCGGCTTTTTACCGAATAATTAAACAGAAACAGACCCCGTCGGTAATCCGCAGGGTCTGTGAAAGAGTTCCGGGTCAGTTCAACACTTGGGCATCATTCTCCACCGGGCCGTTCTCCACCTGACGGATCGCCCAGCGTGCCATGATCAGCTTCACGTTGTCCTTGCCGACCGTCAGCTCCATGGAGTCGTCTTTGATTGCGGTGATGGTTCCGAAGATGCCGCCGATTGTGCTGATGCGGTCGCCGACCTTCAGTGCGGACAGCATATCCTTAACCTTTTTATCCTTCTTGCGCTGCGGGCGAATGAGCAGGAAATAGAAAACCGCGAACATCAATACCATAGGGACGACGAGGGTGAGGATATCGCCGCTCGCTGCGGTCGTCGTAGTGCCGGTCGTGGCAGCCGCGGTTGTTGTGCTGTCGGTCAAGCCGAGCAGCGTCTGCGCTAAGTTTATCATCTGTAATATGCCCCTTTCCGAAATATCAACTTTCTCAGTTTTTAATTATACCAAAGAGCGCCGAAAATGCAAGTGTCACTTATGAACGGTTTGAAAACTGTATCGCGTCCCCATATTCCCCCTCTCCAGCTGATGTCTGTGCTGTTCTCGTATGCAAACCGTTCCGGTTATACGCGCGTAAAAAAGTGCGCCGTCATCACGCCGGCAAAGCATTGGGGCAATCAATTGCAATACGTTCGAATTTTCTCGCCCCAGATGAAGACGATATTTGTTTATTTTGGATCGCTCCTGCCGATTTACGGTCTGGTCTGGCGCGAGGTTTCGTTTTCTTCATATTTTAAATAGCGTACACGTAGTGGAAGTGATCGCGAATTGTAAATAATACCATTTTTCATTTAGCCTATTGACATTCGGTTTGAATAGATTATAATACTAATCGTACTATTACATATGGTACGATATAAGAAAGGAAAGAACCATGTTTCAGATTGATCGCTACGGCAGGCAACCCATTTACGAGCAGATCATCGAGCAGGTTGAGCAACTTGTCGCTTCGGGCGTGCTCCGCCCCGACGATCAGCTCCCCAGCGTCCGTACCCTCAGCCAGACGCTGTCGGCGAACCCCAACACGCTGCAAAAGGCGTACGCCGAGCTGGAAAGGCGCGGCGTAACCACAGGCGTACCGGGCAGCGGGCGCTACATCAGCAAGGATGCGCCTCGCATCGTAACCCAGAGCATGGGGACATTGCTGTCCGATATTACGGCCATCAGCACGAAGCTCTTTCTGGCAGGCATACCCGTGGAAAAAGTACTGAACGCGGTCACCGCGGCATATGCCGCATACGCACCCGCGTCCGAAGGAAACCAGATCCAGGAGGCGAACCCTTCCCCTCGCCAAAAGACTGATGATGCGCCGCAAGGCGAATCCGGAAAGGATGCAAAGCAGTGATTATTGCAAACGATCTGACCAAAAGGTTCTCCGACGTCGTCGCGCTGGATCACCTGAACTGTCATATTCAGGACGGCTGCGTATACGGTCTGGTAGGTGCAAACGGCGCGGGAAAATCCACCTTCTTAAGGCTCGCCAGCGGCGTATACCGCCCGGATTCCGGCACGATCAAACTTGGTGACACGGACATCTTTGAAAATGTCAACGTTAAAAAACGCTTCGTCTTCGTATCCGACGAGTTTTGGATGCTTCCGCAAAGCACCATGCACAGAATGGCCGCCCTCTATGCCAGCGCTTATGATAGCTTCAATATCAAGCTGTTTGACGCGCTTTCTAAGGAGTTCGGGCTGAACCCCGACAGACCACTGTCCACCTTCAGCAAAGGCATGCGACGGCAGGCGGCGACCATCCTGGCACTGGCGACCCGTGCGGAATACCTCTTCTTTGATGAGACCTTCGACGGTCTGGACCCCGTGATGCGCAACCTCGTGAAGCAGAAGCTGTATGCGGAAGTGTTCGACCGCGGAGCGACGGTCATTATCACCAGCCACTCTCTGCGCGAACTGGAGGATACCTGCGACCAGCTTGCGATGCTTTATAAAGGCGGCATCGTGCTGGAAAGCGACGTGGGTGAGCTGAAAACTTCCCTGTTTAAACTGCAGGTTGCCTTCATGCAGGAGTATGACCAAACTATGTTTACCGGGCTGGATGTGCTTTCCCAAAACCGGCAGGGCAGCGTAACCACACTGATCGTACGCGGCGACAAAGAAAAAAGCCATGCGCTGTTAGCGGAAAAATCCCCCTTGCTTCTGGAAACGCTTCCGGTCACGCTGGAAGAGGTATTCATATACGAGATGGAAGCGCTCGGCTATGCGTTTGACAGCGCAGAAGGAGGGAAAAAGGCATGAAAATGTATAAGGAAACGCTTCGCAAGCTGTTGCCGGTCGGCCTTCCGCTGGCAATACTGACGCTGCTTTACACCGGTATCACCGGCGGGCAAAATTGTTTCGGCGCTTTTACCATCACCCAGTCCAGTACTGCTATCGGGATTACCCCCATTCTGGTCTACTACGTATTCACCGCCGCATTGTTCGCGTTCTATGGTTTTTCCTATCTCTTCCGACGTTCGTCCAGCGACCTGTACCACAGCATGCCGGTTTCGCGTACAGATTTGTACCTGTCCGTCACGCTCGCTACCGCCACTTGGATGGGCGCGACCATCGTGCTCAACGTTCTGGCAATGCTTCTGATGCTTCTCATCGGCGGCTGCCCGTTCGTACCTGCCTACATTCCGATGGCCATCCTGTTCTACTTCGCTGCCTCCATGCTGGTGTATGCCGCCGCTGCCATTGGCTGTTCGCTATCGGGTACGTATATCACGGCGATAGCGTCCACGGGTATCGTGCTGTTTCTGCCCCGATTCGTACAGTTTATCATCGCACGCGGGCTGGTAGCCAAGGTGTCGATTATCGGCTGGCTGGATCTTAGTACGTTGCTGAATCCTATGACGAACGTGGCGACCGGCCTGGTGGTGATGCAGACTCGCAATATGTATATCCCCCAGATCGTTTCCATGCCATACATCCTGTATTCACTTGCGTTGATGGCTGTGGAGATAGCGTTGGCCTGGCGATTATTTCTGCGCCGCCCCAGCGAAACCGCGGATAGAGGCGCCAGCCACAAGGGTTGGGCGATTGCCACCGCGTGCCTGCTGGCGTTCGCGCTTCTCCTGCTGATTACGGTGGGCAGTCACAGTGCGTTTAGCGTATATGCAATCGCTTTGTCATTGCTGGCGCTGATCATCTATGTGATTTACGCTTTCGTTTCTCTGCGCAATATTAAACAGGTGCTGTACGCGCTTCCCTTCTTCCTGCTCTCAGCCGTGCTTGCCTTCGCCGTATCGCTGGGTATTCAATCAACGTCGGATACCGCGCTGAGCGTCACCCCCAAGGCGGATGAAATTGCCTCCGTATCCTTCCGCGGACATGACATGGTACAGGGAAACAACGAATACAGTTCGATATTGCTCCGTGATATCAGTTTTACCTCCGATGATTTGAAGGAATACGTTTCTGCCAGCCTCTCCCAGTCTGTGGATCGCATCAAGGAACCGACCAGCTATTACGATGTGTATAGCCAGTTCCAGATTATCGAGCCGATCACGCTTAAACTGACCGACGGGCGCACCATACGCCGCACCATTGAATTTGCCAACGTTGATACGCTCAACCAGCTGCGCGCGGAAAACGATGTGTTCCAAACGGCTATCTACACGTTCCCGCCCGAAAACAGTGTGCAGTATCTGTATCTGTACGGCAAGTTCACCGATGAGGAAAACCGTAAAATCTGGAATTCGTACCGCAGCGAATCGTTGGCTAAAAACCTGATACCCAACGATTACTACCGCAGTCACGTGCTAAGTATGGATAGTTACGGTTATTCCGTCTCCCGTGGCGACGATCAAACGCTGGGAGGCATCTCGTATTCCGGGTACATTGGAACCCAGCGGTATAGTGATTATGAAACGATCCGCATGGAGATGCCGCAAACCGTGGCGCTGTTGATGAGCACCACCAACAACTACGCCAAGTCGGATTCTGCCGCGAGGTTCAAGGAGGCGATTAAACGTAACCTTTCCTCTCTCGCGCTGGAAAATGATTCCGTCAACCTTACGCTGCAATTCTACAACGTACCGATGGACGGCGGGGAACCCCTGATGGCAAGCATAAGCCTGTACCTTAGCGGTTACAGCAATAAGAATGATCAGTATGCCTCGCTGTATAAGGATTATGCGCAACGTCTGTCCGATATTCTGCAGCGTGCGGAGCTTACCGACACTCCCGATGGGATGTTCGCAAGTTTTAGCTGGAGCATGTACGACAGCACCACTTATGATTATCAGGAGGAACCGACCGCCTACCTGCGCTTTGCCCAGGAAGATGAGGCAACGCTTGTCACCATGATTGAGGACTGGCAGAATACCATGATGTATGGGTACTATCCTTCTTCCGACACACCGATCTTATCAACACCATGATGCACGCATACTAACCTCTTATCCATGCCCCAATCTCATCAAAAAAGCCGCCGGGCGACGCAGTGGATGCGTTGTCCGGCAGCTTTTTCTCAATCAGTTTTACTCCGTTTTGCAGGCAGCTACACGGCGCATGTGTACGCCGGTCATAACCGTTAGTATCAGCAGGACTGCCAACGATACCGCGACCGTAACGATGATCAGCGTATATTTTCCGGCGTATCCCGCGTTTGTCAGGTGGCGCACCAGAATGCCGGTATAGGCCCATAGCGCGGTGATGCCGTAAGCTGCACTGCGTATGCGGTACATGGTTACGCCAAGAATCGCCACGCCGACAACCAGTATAATGACCGTCCACCACTCAGGCGCAATGCCAAAGCCATCCCAGTGACGGCTGACCAGCCACACCGACGCGTTGGCGATGGTCGCTACGGTAATCCACCCGAAATAGACGCCGAAGGGAATGCGTAGCGTCATCTCTTCCTTGGGGTTGCAATGGGGCTCGCGTAACAGCCATCCGGCCCGCATCAGCGTTGCCAGTATAAGAAGCATGAAGCCAAGCGATAGGGTGATATGGTTGTAATGCCAGGCGAAAATCCAACCCGCGTTGAGAAGCGATGACAGGATAAACATGCGTCCCACTTTGTCAGCTAGGCCGGGTGTGCCGATCGCCTTTTCCCCTTTGGAAGGCAGCATCTGGAAAATGACATAAACAGCCAGCAGCAGATAGATGACACCCCAGATGCCGAAGGTATACCCCGCGGGTGTGAATAGTGTTTCGTACCGGGCGGACGCCTCCCCGGTGTTGACACCGTTGATGGGAAGGATGTTTGCCAGCGCATTGACCGTGATCATGGTGAGGTAACTAAGCAGAATGCCGACTTTCATGCCTTTGTTGGTTACGGAGAGATTCATCTTTCCTGCCTCCCTTGTCGTTGTTTAGGTTTGTGGCACACGTGTGCGGACGCAAACAGGCCATTGGTAAACGCCGCCTCCTGTGCGCCCGGTTCAGAAGCAGCGTTCTTTGCGGTTTTTACGGCAATTTTCCACTACTTTGCCCAACTCGCACTGGTAGCAAACCTCGTTGGTCAAATTCTTGCCCGAAAAGAACTCGTCCAGATTTTGCAGCGTCGTTTTTGCGATATTTTGCAGCGCTTCCTCGGTCAGAAACGCCTGATGGCTCGTCAGCAGCACGTTGGGGCGGGATACCAGAAGCGCCAGCAAATCGTCCTTCATGATGTTGCCGGAATTATCCTCATAAAACAGATCGGCTTCTTCCTCGTACACATCCAGCCCGGCTCCGCGCACTTTGCCGCTGTTGAGCGCTTCCAGCAGCGCTTCGGTGTCGATTAATGCGCCGCGGGACGTATTGACGATGAACACGCCCTTTTTCATTTTCGCAAACGCCTCGGCGTTAAGGATGTGCTTCGTCTGCTCGTTGAGCGGGCAATGCAGCGAAATAACGTCGCTTTGGGTGAACAAATCATCCAGCGCAACATACTCAATGCTCGTATCTTTAGTAGGATAGGCGTCGTAAGCGAGCACACGCATCCCGAAGCCTTTACAGATGTCGATAAAGACGCGGCCGATTTTGCCCGTTCCGATTACGCCGACCGTTTTCCCGTGCAGATCCACGCCGGTCAGGCCCACGATGCTGAAATTGAAATCGCGCGTGCGGTTGTAGGCGCGGTGCAGTTTTCGGTTGACGCTCAACAAAAGCCCCATGGCATGCTCCGCCACGGCATAAGGCGAGTAGGCGGGCACGCGCACGACGTTCATCTTCCCGTACGCCTCTTTGAAATCGACATTGCTGTAGCCCGCGCAGCGCATGGCGATTACGCGAATGCCCAGTTCGTATAGCTTGTCGATCACTTCGGCGTTGAGAGTATCGCTGACAAATGCGACGACAGCGTCGCTTCCCGCAGCCAACTGCACCGTCGTGGGCGTCAGCCTGGTTTCCAGATACCGAATATCGTACTGGGTGTTTTCCTGATCGAACCATTCCCTATCGTAAGGCTTGGCATCGAAAAAGGCGATTTTCTTCATTTTAATCCTTCTTCCCATATGGGCTATCACGGGAAACACTTACCATAGCCTGTATACCCATCGTTTTCAGCCTTGAAGCACAATCACGATTTGGGCGGAGTCGAAGCCGTTTTGATGAACGAATTGCATCTGATAGAGGTATATTCGCCATTTTACAGCCATTTCCTTTAAACATGCGAAAAGGCCGCACGCAGGAGCGGCGGCCATGGAAATCGTATAGACGCCTGGCAGTTGGAACGAATCAAGATTTTACCTGCACGGGTACGCTTTCCGGTTCGCCTTCAAGTATGTTTTGCAGCGTATTTGCGATATCCTGCCGTATCAGCGGTTGCATGGTGCTTTTATAGCGGAATGTGTTTGTGCCGCGCAGTGCAGCGACGATATCCTGCGCCAGATCCGGCTTGAACCGGGCGATCTGCGGCAGGCTTTGAATGCACTGCCTGACCGTGATTGGGTTGCTGTCCTCCAGACGCTTCAGGTATTCGTCAATGATCTCGTCGATCTTATTATCCATGTCCCATTCGGCGTTTGCGGCAATCAGCAGCATGCCACGCGTACGGATGTAGGAATGCTCGCTTTGCAGCATTTCTGCGAAGGTATCGAAATAGGGATAGACCACGTTTGATTCCGCACTCATGCCCTGCAGTTGTTTCAAACAATCGTAAGCGATCAGGTTATCTTTGTTTTGCAAGCCTTCCACCAGTTCCGCGATCGTATCCATAACGCCTTCCCCTCCAAGGTAATGGGTCGTCTTCATACTACTCTATGCGGCGTTTACATCGCTGCGGCAATTTATACCCCTTCCCCGTTTTTGCGGCTGCCTCGTTCGACATTTCTCGCGGGTCTTGCGCGAAGGCCGATCAACCTTTGAACGTCCGCAAGGAGTTCCGAATCCGTTACATTGACCATCAGCCAACGTGAACCGTTGAAAGGTTTCGTACGCTGGTAGAGTTCCTGTACGAACCGGGTACACATTGGCATTATAAGTTCCGCCTCCGTACTCTCCGCGTTTCCGATGCACACAAGACAGGTGTAGTACCCGTCGTGTGGGTATAACGTGCAAAGGGAACGTCCACCTTTTTTATACTTAACATTCCAGCCCGGCGCGCCGGAACAAACGCTGTGTTCGATTCGCGGTTCGTCGGCATAGCTCTGCTCCAGCCATACGCATAGTTGGCTCCACAGCGGATTGCCAATATAAACGTCGATTTGCTCCGTAGTGGGCTGTATGCTCTTGGGATACGCTTCGTTCCACGTCATACTTCGTTCACCTTCTCCCGTGAATGTTGAAGGGAGGAAAGCGCAAGGCATATTCCTTTACGCTTTTCCGCGCCCGGCCTACAGAACCGGGCTTTCAATGCTTTACAATTCGGGTTGCTTGATTTTCTTCCATTTGTGTACCGCTCCTGAGCCGGTCGGAAAGAAGATAGCATTTTTATCATGCGACCGTTATCGATCTTTCCCCAGGGGGCGGTTGGGAGGGGGATCGCAATCCCCCATCCCAAAGGGAGCTTTAGCGACCGCCCGCAATCCCCCCCCAAAGGGAGCTTTAGCGACCGCCCATTACGCCGTTTTCCAGCGCTTAAGCGTTGGCAGGAAACCGTTCATCAGCCCGCGTGCCTGCGTTTCGGTCATAGTGGGATCGCTGTCCAGCATGGGTTGAACGCAGAACTCAATCATTCCCTCCATGTTTCCATCGTAGGTGAACGTCCCGTTCTGGTAGCAGTAGGTACAGTAATCGTCGCTTTTCGATCCATCTTTTTCGTTTCCGAACATCTCGTCCGTATCCCCCATGGGCATGCCGCAACTTTGACAGAATTTCGCTTTCATCGTCAGTTCCTCCCGATTCGATTTGCGGGTTCTTCTCCCGTACAAATCAATGATACCGCACTATTCCTGCCATACGTTTGTCATGTTTTATGAAGTTCATATATTTTTCTTGCACAGTCGGCAATGCGCTCGCGCAGAGCTGCGGGAGCAAGCACTTCCATATCCGAACCGAAAGTCAGCAGATAGTGCACCATCCATTCCTCCAGCGGGAAAACCGCGCTCACCAGCAGGGTTCCGTCCGGCTGCATTTGCACGCTCTTGCGCTCGAACTCATCGAAGACGCGGTAGGCAACGGCTGCGGAAAAGCGCAGCGTCACGGCGACAAGCGCGCTTTCATCGTAATTGATAAACTCCGTCGGGGGCGCATCGGCAAAGGTTTCCGAAAAGATTTCGTTCTCCGGCGTCAGTTCCAGGATGCGGCTGATTTTAAACAAACGGTAATCCTCTGCCTTGGTGCAGTAGGCATGCAAATACCAGTTTTTATCCTTAAATATCAACTTAAAAGGTTTCACGCTTCGCCGCGAAGTCTCTCCGTTGGAACCGCAGTAAAGCAACGTCGTGATCCGCTTTTCCAGTATGGCGTCCTTCAGCGCGTCGAAGCGCCTCCTGTCCACAAGGCCGTAGCCCCAGCGGGAAAAATCGACCTCAATCCAGTTGACGTTCTGCTTTTGGAATACCGCCGCAAGCTTCGAAAGCAGCGCGTCCATCGGTCGGTCAACGGCGCGCAGGCTTTGAATGGCAAACAAGATTTGATTCTGCTCCGTGTCGGAAAGCAATGCCTTGTTGAGCGCATACCCGGAAGCGAGCGTAATGCCGCCGTTGCGCCCCTGCGCGGCGTACACCGGCACACCGGCCATCGACAGCGCCTCCACGTCCCGGTATACGGTACGCACAGACACTTCCAGCGTCTGCGCCAGTTGGGGCGCGGTTACGGTGCCCTTCTCCAAAAGGAGATAAAGCATCTGGAAAAGACGGTCGTTTTTCATGCCTCCATCACCTCCGTATCTTTGTTATTATTATAACATAGAATCCTGCCACTATCTGTCATGTTTTAAACGTTTGTCTGCTTGGGATCATATGTTTTCGGAGGCTGGAAAGATAGGCATATCTGTTTGCAAATAGGCATAAAAGCCCTTTGCAGAATGTATTTGTCCTGTGTTATGAAGATGTTTTGTTGACATTATACAAGCTGTGCCGTGAAATATTTGTATTCGTAGCGCGATGCGTTGTGCATAGCAACGATGCTCTCATGCACGTCGTTCTTTTCCGAGCATCGATTGGAGGAATTTTGTTTGATCATATTTGATGATGTATACATCAGTATCTGCCCGCTAGAGGTGCTCAAGAGTATCAACCCTGAAATCTCAACAGGTCCAAGAACGATCATCCATAGACCATCAAAACCGCCGCCTCGCAATTTGCGTGGCAGCGGTTTTTATTTGAGACATCAACGGAACATCTGCTCCATCTCTTCATACTTCTCATGGGTAATCAAGGCGTCGTGCTTGGTTTCCTCCAGACGCACGACGTACGTCCATCGGCCGTAAGGAGTGATGTCCTTGACGTGATTGAGGTTGATGATGTAGCTTTTATGGCAGCGGAAGAACACGTCCCTGGGCAGACGTTCCTCCATTTCCGACAGCGAATCTCCAGTCACATAACGGCCGTCGCCGCGTGTGTAAAGCACGGTGGTGCGATCCTCGCGCTGTACAAGCAGAATATCGTTTAGATCCACGAAGCTCACACCCTCGCGGTGTCTGAGCATCAGCCGCCCGTCCACCGGCTTGCGATCCGCTATGATCGCCTTAGGCGCCAGAGGTTCCTGCTGTACTCGGCATGTCTGCCGGTCGCGGATACGTTCCAGCGTCTGTATCACGCGCTCCATTTTGAAGGGTTTCACCAGATAATCGAACGCGTATACCTCGAAGGCGTCGCTCATATACCCGTCAAATGCGGTCGCAAAGATGATGACGGTCGCGGGGTTCATATCCTGCAGGGTCCGGGCGCAATCCACACCGTTAATCTTGGGCATATCCACATCCAGAAAGACGATGTGGGGCTTAAGTTGCTCCGCAAGCGCGAGCGTCTGTTCTCCGTCAGCGGCCTCGCCGACCAGCTGAAAGCCCTCCACTTTGGCGATGATGCGGCGCATCACCTCACGCATACCCTCGTCGTCATCAGCAATCAGTACTTTCAAATCATCCATTACGAACTCCCCGTTTTCCTGGCCGGTCCAGTATCTCCTTCATCACGACGCCTTGTATCAGCGCGTCGCGATTCCATTCTTCAGGCAGTACGATTGCGGGCTCTTCGTTTTGCCCCTGCGCGTAGGCGAACTGCCCGCCGTGCAGTACAGTGTCCACAAACACTTCGCCGCCCTGGCTAGAAATCGAACCCTCCGTTGAGGCGTTCCCCTCGGTAGACCTCGTGCCTTGCAGCAAGGAGCTCCCTTCCGATGAAGCACCGCCAAGGCTGCCGGAATATTGATACAGGCTATCGTTCACCAACACCGTTGGTTGGATGGGCTGATAAGGCTCTCGTGGCGTCACAGGCATCATAACCGTCTGTTTCTGCGCAGGGTTGGACAGGTTGGACATTGTGTTAAGATTCTTGTTCTGCGGCACGCGTGCGGTTTGTACGCGTACGGGTGGATGGACATTAGTGTTCGCCGGGCCGGCCTTGCTGTTTATTTCTTTTGCCCGCTTCACGATAAACTGAAACAGAAAGTAGATCACAACCAGGAAAATGATACCTTCCACGGCATCCACCTCGCTTTACGTGCCGGAAGCGAAGCCGCTTCCGGCGTAGAATGCATCAATTTTACTTCTTAGGCAGGTTGGGATCCACGGTTGTGGAGGGTGGTGTGGCTGCCTTAGCGATACTGTCGCGCATATCGGTATCCGCAATGACGTTCTTCATCTGGTAGTATTCCATAACGCCCAGCCTGCCTTCACGCAGCGCAGCCGCCAGCGCCTTGGGCACTTCGGCTTCCGCTTCCACCACGCGCGCGCGCATTTCCTGAACCCTGGCTCTCATTTCCTGCTCATGTGCCACAGCCATTGCGCGGCGTTCCTCGGCGCGCGCCTGGGCAATGTGGCGATCCGCTTCCGCCTGATCCATCTGCAG